>CAIRNC010000393.1 GCA_903879875.1 uncultured Bacteroidota bacterium | reverse complement strand
TCTAATTTTTTCAAAAGTTTTTGCGCTTTCAAAATAACGGTTTGTGGCATTCCGGCCATTTTTGCTACATGAATTCCAAAACTGTGTGCACTACCGCCTTTGACCAATTTTCGGATAAACAAAACCGTGTCTTTCAGCTCTTTTACAGAAACATTGTAGTTTTGAATTCGAGGTAAAAGTTCACTCATTTCATTCAATTCGTGGTAATGAGTAGCAAATAAGGTCTTTGGTCTTGAAGGGTGTTCATGTAAATATTCTGCTATTGCCCAAGCAATCGAAATTCCATCATAAGTGCTAGTTCCTCGTCCGATTTCATCAAGTAAAACCAAACTTCGATCCGAAATATTATTCAAAATAGAGGCCGTTTCATTCATTTCAACCATAAAAGTCGATTCGCCCATCGATATATTATCGCTGGCACCCACTCTTGTAAAAATTTTATCTACAACTCCCATTCGGACACTTTCAGCTGGAACAAAACTGCCCATTTGCGCCAACAAAACAATCAAAGCAGTTTGCCTTAATATTGCCGATTTACCCGACATATTAGGACCCGTTATCATAATGAGTTGTTGGGTTTCTCTATCTAAAAAAACATCATTTGCAATATATGGCATCCCAACAGGCAACTGTTTTTCAATCACGGGATGTCGACCATTTTTGATGTCCAATTCAAAAGAATCATCTAATTCTGGGCAAACATATTTGTTTTCAATAGCCAATTGCGTGAACGATGTCAAGCAATCCAATTGCGCTACCAAATTAGCATTCAATTGAACGGGTTTTATATAGGTTGCAATCCAAGCAACTAATTGCTCAAACAAATCGGTTTCGAGTTTATAAATTTTTTCCTCGGCACCTAGAATTTTAGTTTCATATTCTTTTAATTCTTCGGTGATATAGCGTTCCGCATTAACTAAAGTTTGTTTCCGAATCCATTCTGTAGGCACTTTGTCTTTGTGCGTATTTCTAACTTCAATATAATAGCCAAACACATTATTAAACGAAATTTTCAAGGAAGAAATACCTGTTTTCTCGGATTCTCTTTTTTCAATTCCTTCTAAATAATCTTTGCCCGACGTTGAAATTGCTCTCAAATCGTCTAATTCTTCATTCACCCCTTTAGCGATGGCATTTCCTTTGGCAATAGCAACAGGTGCTTCTTGATTTAAAGAATTTTTAATTTTTTCACGCAACAAATCACAACTGTGCAGACTGTCGCCTATTATTTTCACAGCTTCGTTTTTGCTTTGCAAAGCCAATGTTTTTATGGGTATAATAGCATCTAATGAAGCGGCGAGATAAACCACTTCTCGAGGAGACACTTTTCCTGTCGCAATTTTAGAAATCAAGCGTTCTAAATCAGAGATTTGTTTGATTTGATTTTGAATACTTTTTAAAACAGCCGAATTTTCTTTGAGATACGCCACCACTTCATGACGATTTCTGATTTTATTAATGTCCTTTAGAGGCAATGCCAACCATCTTTTTAACAATCGCCCACCCATTGGCGAAAGTGTTCTGTCGATTACTTCTAAAAGTGTAACGGCATTTGGATTGTAACTGTGATACAGTTCTAAATTACGAATAGTGAACCGATCCATCCAAACATAAGCATCTTCGGCAATGCGCTGTATGGCCGTGATGTGTTGTACTTTATTATGTTGTGTTTCTGATAAATAATATAAAATAGCACCCGAAGCAATGATTCCGTCAGGCAATT
>CAIRNC010000392.1 GCA_903879875.1 uncultured Bacteroidota bacterium | reverse complement strand
GTTTCGAAAAAGGAAATTTAGCTTTCAACATTTCAGGATTTAGTGCAAAATCGGCTTGAATTTCGCCATCTATTATCATGTTTGGATAATATTTATGCAAATAAGACACCGCTTCTCTTACTTTTGACGCGCCTTCGTTCGTTGAAGACCCAAAATTAGAATACGAAATCATTGCAATAACGGGCTCAACACCAAACATTCTTGCTGCATTGGCAGTCATGATTGCAATTTTGGCTAAATCGTCTGACGATGGATTTATATTTATAGCTGTATCGGACAAAAACATAGGACCACGGTTGGTCATCATTAAATTGGTTGATGCCACTAGAGAAATACCCGGTGCTTTGTCTATTAATTGCAAAATGGGTTTCACTACTGAAGGATAACTTCTCGAATGACCTGTAAGCAAAGCGTCTGCCTCTCCTTCATTCACCATCATGGCGGCAAAATAATTACGTTCTCTCATTAATTTTTGAGCATCCAATAATGAAATTCCTCTTCTTTGTCTGGATTTCCAATAGGTTTTAGCAAATTTATTTCTGCGGTTTTCTTCTTCGCTAATTTTTGGGTCTATAATCGGAACATCAGCATTGAAGCCTAATTCTTCTTTTAGTTCTAAAATAATTTCTTTGTTTCCCAATAATATTGGGTGACCGATGCCTTCTTCAAAAACTATTTGAGCAGCTTTCAGCACATCCAAATGATCTGCTTCGGCAAAAACAATGCGTTTGGGATCCATTTTGGCACGATTCATAATCATACGCAACATTTTATTGTCGTTGCCCAAACGATTCAAAAGTTCCTCTTCATATTTGTTCCAATCGGTTATTGGGTTTAATGCAACGCCGGATTCCATTGCGGCTTTTGCAACTGCAGGGGCAACCGTAGTAATCAATCTTGGATCAAAAGGTTTCGGAATAATATATTCCCGACCAAAATTCAATTTGGTTTCGCCATAAGCAATATTCACTTGTTCCGGTACGCTTTCTTTTGCCAAAGCTGCTAAAGCTCGAACGGCTGCCATTTTCATAGCTTCGTTAATTTTTGTAGCACGAACGTCTAAGGCACCTCTAAAAATATATGGAAATCCAAGCACATTATTCACTTGATTTGGATGGTCAGAACGACCTGTTGCCATAATAATATCTTTTCGGGTAGCAATGGCAAGATTATAATCGATTTCTGGGTCTGGATTTGCCATAGCAAAAACAATTGGGTCGTTTGCCATACCCATCAGCATGTTAGGAGTTAAAATATCAGCAGTTGATAATCCTAAAAACACATCAGCATTAACCAAGGCTTCTTCTAGCGAAATGGATTTTATGTCTTTGGCATATTTTAGTTGTAGTTCGGATAACGAAGGATTGTCTTTAGTTAAAAGACCTTTGCTATTGAACATATAAATATTTTCGATTTTTACGCCCAACAAAACATACAAATTAGCACATGCCAAGGCTGCCGAACCTGCTCCCGACACAACCAATTTTACATCCTCTGCTTTTTTATTGGCCAATTCTAAAGCATTCAATAAAGCTGCCGACGAGATGATGGCGGTACCGTGCTGATCGTCGTGCATCACCGGAATATTCAATTCTTCAACAAGGCGTCTTTCTATTTCAAATGATTCTGGCGCTTTGATGTCCTCTAGGTTGATACCTCCAAAAGTTGGAGAGATATTTTTGACCGTTTGAATAAATGCTTCAATATCTTTTGTGCCAATTTCAATATCAAATACATCAATATCGGCAAAAATTTTAAACAACAATCCTTTGCCTTCCATTACGGGTTTTGAAGCTTCGGGACCAATATCGCCCAAACCTAAAACGGCGGTTCCATTGGTGATAACGGCTACTAAATTTCCTTTAGCTGTATATTTATAAACGTTGTTGACGTCTTTTGCAATCTCTAAACAAGGCTCGGCTACACCGGGCGAATAGGCCAAAGATAAATCTCTTTGTGTCGCATATTTTTTGGTTGGCACTACCTGAATTTTACCAGGAGTGGGTTTGGCGTGATATAATAAGGCTTCTCTTCTTTTACTGTACTTTTCCATTAGATAGTTGTTTTATCGGACAGGCAAAGATAGGGATTTTTGAATTTTGAAGTTTATATTTTGGATTTAGTTTGTCTAGAAATTTATTAAACCTTATGGTATTTTTATATTATTGCAATTGCTGCAATTATAATTAAAACAATCGGAAACTACAATTTATAAATTAACCCTTCCTCATTGCTAAAAAGTAGTATATTTGGGATTACTAAAAGTTCATTTGTGAAAAAATGAAGGTTTTTAGACGAACTCGTATTGATAGATTTGCACAATAAAAAGGAAATAAAATAAAAAATGTGAAGAAATGAAGAAAATAATTTTGATATCTATTTTTGCAATCATTACCAATTCTTGCAATATGTCTGATTATTCAGAGAAACTCAGTGGTGGTTATACATTTGAAAGTGAATCAAAAGAAGACAAATCTATTATTGGTAAACATACTATTTATCCAAGTGTAATTGAATATGATTTTGATGATGATTATATTTTAGCTTGTCAAATTGTAGATAAAAGTTTATATTTAAATTTTCTTCAAGTTGATTTGTATAGTGATTATTGGCGTTATAATGCCTATTTTAAAGATTCAGTTACTGAAAAGTATAATAAAAGTAGAAAAGAAATCATTGCCGACAGTACCATTTATAAAATCTTTAAAAATAGAAATGTAACTTTTGAAAACTCATTAGAAGATATAAAAAAAGGGGAAGAAATTGCAGATAGTGTTATAAAAAACAACCCAAAGCATAAAAAAATATTTTCATTAAAGAAAGTGTATTGGATCATTAAAGTTAAAGGTGATGTATTGATTGGACCTTTGTCAGTGGACGAATTTATAGCAACTCGCAAGCAATTAAATATCAGCAAAGAATTAAAACTAATAAAATAAAAGCCCCCACTCCTTTCCCAACACTATAAACATTCCAGAACCTCACCGTTCAACCCCACACTCCTAACCCAATTTTCTCAACCAAAACCCGCTTTTTTCAGGAGCACGAGTAGCTCGGTGGTTTCGCCAGAGACAACCGTGAAATCGACCGTTTGGGGCGCATAGTTCGGGTGCGAAGTTGTGAGTTTATGGCTGCCTTCGGTCAAATTAATAATCGTGTTATAGCCTCGTGGCTCGATGTTCTATGAATATTTTCGCCAACAACTTCAATTTAATAGTAAACAAATGCTTGTAGACCAAAAAAATTCTTATTTTTGGTAAAGTTATAATTCATAATTCTAAATAATGCCTTTACCAATCATAAATTCTATTGCTTCATGGTTCCTAAAACAGCGGATACATCAAATCGAGCTGTTTTTGAAATATCCCAACGAAGTTCAAGAAGAATTGTTAATGAACCTGATAAGAGCATCAGAAAGCACCATTATCGGGAAACAATACGACTATGCTTCTATAAAATCCTACGATACTTTTGCCTCACGAATACCCGTTTCTGGATATGAAGATTTAGAACCCATGATTGAGCGAACGCGGAAAGGAGAGCAAAATGTGTTTTGGGAAACTCCTGTAAAATGGTTTGCTAAATCCAGTGGAACTACAAATGCAAAAAGTAAATTTATTCCCGTAAGCTTCGAGGCTCTAGAAGGTTGTCATTACAAAGGAAGCAAAGATTTATTGTGTTTGTATTTGAACAATAACGAAAATTCCGAAATGTTTATAGGCAAGAGTCTTCGTCTAGGCGGAAGTTCTCAAATCTACGAAAACAACAATACATTCTTTGGCGATTTATCGGCTATATTAATAGAAAATATGCCTATTTGGGCAGAGTTTAGCAGCACACCTAGCAGCAAAATCTCGCTGATGAGCGAATGGGAATCTAAAATGACTGCTATTATCAAAGAAACCATAAACGAAAACGTAACCAGTTTTGCAGGTGTTCCTTCGTGGATGTTGGTTTTAATGAATAAAGTTCTTGAAGAAACAGGAAAAGCCAATTTATTAGAAGTTTGGCCAAATGTAGAAGTCTATTTTCATGGCGGGGTTAGTTTTGATCCTTATCGTGAGCAATACCAAAATTTATTGCCCAAAAACGACTTTAAATACTACGAAATTTACAATGCTTCGGAAGGTTTTTTTGCCATCCAAGACCTGAATAATTCGAACGATTTGTTGCTCATGTTGGATTACGGTATATTTTATGAGTTTATTGCAATGGATACTTTTGGTAGCATTAATCCAAACATCGTTCGTTTAGCTGATGTAAAACTAGATACCAATTATGCCATAGTAATTACTACTAATTCTGGTTTATGGCGTTATATGATTGGTGACACCGTTCGTTTTACCTCATTAAATCCTTATCGTATTCGGGTTACAGGACGCACCAAGCATCACATTAATGTTTTTGGAGAAGAATTGATAATTGAAAATGCTGACAACGCTATTTCGAAAGCTTGCCAAGCAACCAATAGCGAAATGATGGATTATACGGTTGCTCCTATTTTTATGAAAGACAAAGAAAAAGGCGCTCACGAATGGATGATAGAATTTAGAAAATCCCCTGAAGATATTGCTTTGTTTTGCCAAGTTTTAGACGAATCCTTGCAAAATTTAAACTCCGACTACGAAGCCAAACGTTACAATAATATGACGCTAAATCCACCTGTAGTCAACTTTGCTAGAACCGGCTTGTTTTATGACTGGCTCAAAACACAAGACAAACTGGGCGGACAACACAAAATACCAAGATTATCGAATCAAAGGGATTATTTGGAGCAATTAAAACAGATGTAATTTTCGCAATAACACACTATCCAATGAAAAAGCACTACCTTCTATTCACTATTATTATGTTTTTATTATTAGTTTCATGTCAGTCTGCACAGCGGTATGGATGCAAAGGAAAACGTTGCGTTGAAGTTTCCAAAAAAACTACTATTGTTAAAAATGCCTAAATTTGATTTTATGTTGTAACAAATATTGATTTTAACAGTCTTAATAGGACATCAATTAAAATCAATCAAACAAATGAAATCAATTTTATTCCCTGCTCTATTATGTTTAATCGGAAGTAATCTTTTTGCCCAAGAAATTCCTGGCAAAACCGAAACCCCAAAAACAACAAGCGATACGCTTACTACAAAACCCAAAGAAAAAGCCAACCTTCTTAATGAAGTTACCATTTTTGGTAATAAAAAACAGTACATAAAAGTCGAAAGCGACAAAACTACTGTGAGCGTAAAAGACAATGCGATGCTAAGTTCGGGAAGTGCTTTTGATGCAGTAAAAAAATTACCCGGCGTAATCACATCGCCAACAGGCAGTTTATCATTAAATGGAAAAGGTGTTACCATTTATATTGACGGTTCGCCAAGTACATTGAGCGGTACTGATTTGCAAAATTACTTGTCGAGTTTACCAGCCAATGCCATCGAAAAAGTAGAATTAATTTATAATCCTGGTGCTTCTTTTGATGCTAATTCTCATGGTTCTATCATTAATATTGTTACCAGTTCTAAGCGTTTGAAAGGTGTTAATGCAACAGTAAACATAAATTATAACTTTAACAAATACCAAAAACCGAGTCCGCAAATCGTATTAAATGGTAAAGAAAAAAACTTGAGTTGGCAAACCATGTTAGGCTACAACTATATTGATAGCGAAGAAACAATGGTCAACAGCCAAACTTTTACTTCATTTACACCACAAAAAAGCCTTTTGCAAGAAAACAAAAGAGTGAACACCAATAGAAACGCTTATTTCCGATTGGGAACCAATTATAAATTAACTTCTAAATCCAATTTATTATTCAATTATAACGGAACTTTATCTAACGACAGAAGTGTTTATGATTCAAAAGTTTCAGGCATTAGCACCGACTTTTACGATAGTGGAATTACACATAACAAAAACAGCAATCACGAAGTAAGCTTGCAATTTAAAACTAAGTTGGACACTTTGGGAAGAACATTTGACATTATTGGTTTTGCAAATACCTTTAACAGAAATCCATTAAATCAATCCAACACCTCTACGAATCAATTGAACAGTAGCGCTATTAATTTTGGTTTGAAAAATTACTATCTAAAATATGATTTTGCTGTTCCTTATGAAAAAATGAAATTTTCCATCAATACTGGTGGGAAATTTAATGTGATTAAAGTAACCGATTTTGGACAATACGAACTCAATTCCAATGCTACCACTATCAATTTTGATTATCTCGAAAACAATTTAGCTTTTTATGCAGAAGCAAGAAAGAAATTTAAAAAATTTAATTTTACTGCAGGAATTCGTTTTGAGGATTATAAAGTGACCAGACAAGCCAGCACTATCACAGACAAAATCGAATACCGAAACACTAATTTTTTCCCGAATGCAAGTGCGCTGTATGAATTAACACAAGACATGAATATTAGTGCTTCCTATTCCAAAAAAATAGCCCAACCAGGTTATAATACTATTGATCCAAACAACAGTAACGCATACAATCAATACAATTCATCCGTAGGAAATTTGAATTTGAAACCCACATTTTTTGATAATTTTGAATTGAATTTTACCGCTTTTCAATTTGTTCAATTGGGTGCCAATTACACCGTTGGTAAAGATGATAGTCGCTTTGTTTTTAGTGCCAATCCAGGAGAGTTAGTAAGCAATCAATCGTTTCAACAGTTTGATAAAATTAAAACATTTAGTGCTTATTTGTCTTTTCCGATTCCGCTAGATTACTTCTTGAAATCGAAAGAAGAATTTGCCAAAAGAATGAATACGATTGACAAAATGAACTATATTTTCTTTAATATCAATTATGTAAAATCAACCATTGATGGCTATACATTTCCATACACCAACAAAGCAATCACCAATTATAGCGCACAATCCCAATTGATACTACCTTGGAATATCACCAATACGATGACTTATTTTATTTTGCCAAAAGGCACTTGGGAAATTTATCAGGTTGAAAAACCAATTCAACAATTTGACATTTCTTTCAATCGGGATTTTTTGAATAAAAAGTTAAAAGTAGGATTGCATTGTTTTGATGTATTCAATGCTAACGAAGTTAATGCTTTGATTGCGGGACAAAATCTAGACACTCGTTTTTATCAAAAACAAGACAGCCGAACTTTTAGAATTTCATTGACTTATAATTTTGGGAATCTTAAATTAGAAAAAGAAAATACCGAAATCCAAACCGAAAAAGCAAAACAAGGTGGTGGAATAATAAAATAACAGTTGTATTTAAAAATAGAAAAGGCTCAAGAACAACTGTTTTTGAGCCTTTTTTATTGATTTGTAGTGAGCTACAAATGAATTATTATTGTTTAAACATGTTTTTTTTAAATTGAGTATTGTGCCTAAAAATAGGTATTAACCGCAAATTCAAATTGTTCTATGAATATTGTTTTGAAGGCACTAATATTGTTTTGTTCATAAAAAATGAGCATCGCTTTTTTATAATCAATAGAATCAACGGTTCGGAAGGATATAGGACAATATTTATTGTCAATCAATAAGGCGTTACTAATTATTCTAGCCGTTCTTTTATTGCCGTCCGAAAAAGGCTGTATGTAAGAAAGCAGTACCAAAGCTAATAATGCTTTTTCAAAAACTGAAACCCGTTCATTAATAAGTACACACATATCTACTAATGCTTCTTTAATTTGAAACGCATTGTCCAAAGGTTTGTAATTTGTGCCAGAAATACCAACTCTTCGATTCCTAATATTTCTATCAATGCCCAAACCGTCTACAAGAATACTATGAATATCCTCAATTCGAGAAACAGAAAGCGGATTCAGATAATCGGGATTATTCAAAATAAAATCCAATGCTTCTTTATGATTTAATAGCATTACAGCTTCATCTTTAGTCTTACCTGCAGCTGTTTCTTTTTCATTTAATAATTTTTCAGTTTCAAGTAACGAATAGGTATTTCCTTCTATTTGGGAAGATTTCCAACTCAAATCAATTGCTAACCGCTCAAATTCTTTGTTGTATTCATTTTTAGAAAGTTTAGAAGTGTTTTCAATAAAAATATTTTGAAGCATTGACAATTTCAGCATTTCAGCATCTGAAAATAAGGAAACTTCCTTTAGTGTTTCTCCGATTAGATTAAATTCAAATCCTATTTTTATTTTTCGATTGTCAATCTCTTTTTCAAAATAAGTTTCAATATCAATTGGATATAAGATATCCAAACTTTTGCTTATAAAATATCGGGTTGACTTACCTTTTCCCGTAATGGCTACAAACTTCTTGTCAATTAGCTCTTTGATTGTTCTTTTAATGGTTGCAAAAGCCACTAATTTTCCAAATCCAACATGAATTTCACTTGACGAACTATTAGGATATTTTTGGATATAATCCAATACTCCTTTTTCTAAATCCAATTTTAATTTTGCCATAAAATGCTTTTGAGCTCACAAAATTAAAAAATAAAGCTCAAAAACGTTTGTTTTTGAGCTTTATTTCACTTTGTATTGAGCTACAAATGAATTATAAGTATTCGATTTAGAATGTTTTATATTTTATAACAAACCGTTCTAGATTACAACAGCGAATGACTTGTCATTACGGCTGGTTTTTCAATCCCCATTAATTCTAAAATGGTTGGAGCTAGATCTCCTAAAACGCCATCATGAATACTTTTCAACTCTTTGTCCACTAAAATAATCGGAACCGGGTTGGTGGTGTGTGCCGTGTTTGGCGAACCGTCTGGGTTTATCATGGTTTCACAATTGCCGTGATCGGCTATGATTAGTGTGGTGTAATTATTGGCCAAAGCGGCTTCAATTACTTCTTTGACGCAAACATCGACTGCTTCACAAGCTTGAATTGCCGCTGCCATAACACCCGTGTGCCCCACCATATCGCCATTGGCAAAATTAAGACAAACAAAGTCAACTTCTCCTTTGTTTAATTCGGGTACCAAAGCGTCTTTTAGTTCATAAGCGCTCATTTCGGGTTTCAAATCGTAAGTAGCTACTTTAGGTGAGTTTTTCAAGATGCGCGTTTCACCTTCAAAAGGCAACTCTCTTCCGCCTGAAAAGAAAAAGGTAACATGTGGATATTTTTCTGTTTCAGCAATACGAATTTGTTTTTTGCCTGCCTTTTCTAATACTTCGCCAAGGGTTTCTGTAATATTATCTTTGTCGTAAATGACGTGAACATTCTGATAGGTATCATCGTAGTTGGTCATTGTAACATAATACAAATTCATTTTGTGCATATTGAATTCGTGGAAGTCTTTTTGCGAAAGCGCTTCGGTCAATTCTCTGCCTCGGTCGGTTCGGAAATTGAAAAAGATAACCACATCATTTTCTTCAATTTTAGCCAAAGGGTTTTGATAAGCATCCACCATTACAATTGGTTGAATAAACTCGTCAGTTACCTGATTTGCGTAACTTTTTTTAATGCTTTCTACGGCATTCATTGAGGGTTCACCTTCGGCATTTACTACTAAATCGTAAGCTAATTTCACACGTTCCCAACGCTTGTCTCTGTCCATGGCGTAATAACGACCAATGATAGTGGCAATTTTGGCATCCGTATTTTTAATATGATTTTCAAGATTAGCAATATCGGTTAACGAAGCTTTTGGATCCACATCGCGTCCGTCGGTAAAAGCATGAATAAACACATTTTTAAGACCGAAATCTTGCGCCGCATCTAGCAATCCGTACAGATGCGAAGTGTGTGAATGCACGCCCCCGTTAGAAACCAGTCCTAAAAAATGTACTTTTTTGTTGTTGTTTTTGGCATATTGAAACGCATCAAGCAGGGGTTTTTCCTGATTCATGGTTTTGTTTTTAACCGCCAAATTTATTTTTGCTAAATCTTGATACACAATGCGACCCGCGCCCAAATTCATGTGTCCTACTTCAGAATTTCCCATTTGTCCTTCTGGCAAACCTACGTTTAACCCGTCAGTTCGGAGTTGTGCACTCGCATAATTGGTATATAAACTATTGATAAAAGGAATGTGGGCATTGTCGATAGCTGAAACTTTTGGGTCTGGAGATTTTCCCCAACCGTCAAGGATCATCAGGATTACTTTCTTGTTCATTAGTATGTGGTGTTTTAAGTTTAAATCCGTTTTTGATTGATTTGCAATCAATAGAATGCCAAATTTACTAAATTAAAACCAATGTTTTGTTTGATTGTAGTCAATATAATAGTGGATAAATATGGAAAAAATGGTGTTTAGGGTGAAATTAATACTGGAAATGCCATTTCCATGATTGACTTTGCCATTTCCATTAAT
>CAIRNC010000391.1 GCA_903879875.1 uncultured Bacteroidota bacterium | reverse complement strand
CATTATGAATTATACTCCTGAAAATGTTTCGTCCAAAACAAAACACGTTGGGTTGGTAGGAAAAGGCATAACCTTTGACACAGGCGGACTGAATATAAAAACGGCAGGAATGCTTCACATGAAATGCGATATGGGTGGCGGCGCGGCTGTTTTGGGTACTATGCAATTGATAGCCGATTTAAAACTACCCATAAAAGTTTCAGCAGTAGTGCCATGCTGTGAGAATTCGGTGGATAGCAAATCGTTTTTACCAAGCGATGTTATCAGTAGTTACAGCGGGCATTCTATTGAAATTATTGATACCGATGCCGAAGGGCGATTGATTCTTGCAGATGGAATTTCCTATTTAATCAAAAATTTCAAACCTGACACGGTTGTAGATATTGCTACTTTAACGGGAAGTAGTGTGGGCACTTTTGGTTATGAATGTGGTGCATTATTTACAAATAATAAAAATGTCTCAGAAAAGCTGCAACAATCGGGGGATGCTATTGGCGAAAGAGTATGGCCTTTGCCACTTTGGGATTGTTACAAATCGGATATTGAAAGTGATATTGCCGATGTGAAAAATTATAGTGGCAAACCTGTGGCGGGAGCTATAAGTGCAGCCAAATTTTTAGAGTTTTTTACAGAAAAGCATCCCGCATGGGCACATTTGGATATTGCAGGTGTAGCTTTTGGTGATGATGAATTTGCTAAAAGCAAACATGCAACGGCTTATGGCGTTCATTTGTTAGCAAAATTTGTGGAAAGCCTAACTTAAGATTAAACAAAAATAATTAGAACTAAATAGAAATTCAGCATGGAAAACACTACTAAAACCTTCGTTTGCATCTCCAATTATTTTAAAGGAGCTGACTTTTTAATTCATTTAAAGAATTTAGGAAATACTGTTTTCCTGATTACATCCGAAAAATTACGAGATAAGCCTTGGCCTTTCGATCACATTGACGAAGTTTTTTATATGTCTGGACAAGATGTTGATTGGAATTTAGAACATTTGCTTTTAGGCGTTGGTGGTTTAATGAAAAACAATACTATTGATGCTATAGTTGCTCTCGATGATTTTGATGTTGAAAAAGCGACTTATCTAAGAGAAAACCTCAGAATTGATGGTATGGGTCAAACCACTGGACGCTATTTCAGAGATAAATTAGCCATGCGTATGCGTGCAAAAAGTTGTGGCATATCCAATCCTAATTTTTGTTCTTTGTTTAACGACCATGACATCAACACTTTTGCTGATACGATTCCTGCACCATGGGTTTTAAAACCACGTTCAGAAGCTTCGGCAGCTGGAATAATTAAGGTGTATAACAAAGAAGATTTGTGGATGCACATTAACGAAATGGGCAACAATCGGTTTAAATATTTAGTAGAGCAATTTCGTCCTGGAGCGGTTTACCATTGCGATAGTTTGATTTTAGATGGTAAAATTTTGTTTAGTATTACCTCAAAATATCTGGCGACTCCTATGGAAATTTCACAAGGTGGTGGTATTTTTAGAAGTGCCAATATTCCGTATAATTCGGAAGATGACAAAGCCATTAAAAAAGTGAATGAACAAGTGATTAAAGGTTTTGGATTGAAACATGGCGCAGCACATTCGGAGTATATTAAATGTGATGAAGACGGAAAAATTTATTTCTTAGAAACTTCTTCGCGTGTTGGTGGCGCACATTTAGCAGAAATGGTTGCGGCAGCTTCGGAAATTAATCTTTGGGCAGAATGGGCGGCTATCGAAAATGCTTTGGCTAAAGGATTAAGCTATAAATTACCAAAAGTAAAAAAAGGTTTTGCAGGTATAGTTTTAACATTGTCAAAGTTTGAACATCCCGATTTAGCTGCTTTTTCAGATGAAGAAGTTTGTTTTACGGTTCCATTGAATTATCACGCAGGATTAATTGTAAAATCAGATAAATCAGAACGTATTTTAGAATTACTAGATTCGTATGCAGAACGTTTAATTACTGATTTTGCTACTGTTGCAGCTCAAAAAGAATTAGATAAATTACATTAGAAGAACATAAAACTTTTGTATTTAAGTAATCCTTTTGCCAGTTTTATCAACTTTTGTACATTGATTTTTTATATGAAATTAAGTTATATTTCATGAGTTTTATAATAAAGGAAGCTAAAATTAAATACTAAAATTTAGCTTCCTTTTGCATTTAGATTTAAAAAAGAACTAGTTTTGCAATCTTCCAATTTAATTAAATCATGTTTAAAAAGTATATCAATAAACTCGAAAATTTAATTGTTTGGGCGCAAAGTAAACTCACCAACAAACAGTTTATTTTTCTTTCAAGTGTGTTGGTTGGTATTTCTGCTGCTTTCGCCGTAATTGTTTTAAAAACCTTTGCGCACTGGGTTTTTTCATTCGCCAATTATATCAATGGTATTTTAAAACTGAGTTTCATCAATAGTATTTTACCCATTGTAGGTATTTTACTCACCGTCTTTGTGGTAAAAAGAGTGCTCGGAGGTACCATCGAAAAAGGGACTTCGCAAATTCTATATGCTGTTGCCAAAAAGGCTAGTATTCTTCCAAAAAAACAAATGTATGCACAAATTATAACCAGCTCGCTTACGGTTGGTTTAGGAGGTTCGGCGGGTTTAGAAAGTCCCATTGTGATAACAGGTGCAGCATTTGGTTCTAATTTTGCACAGCAATTCAAATTGAGTTACAAAGACCGAACTTTACTCATAGGTTGTGGTGTTGCAGCAGGAATTGCAGCCGCCTTTAACGCGCCCATTGCAGGAGTTTTGTTTGCCATTGAAGTGCTTTTGGTTGATGTCAGTATTTCAGCATTTACACCCATAATGATTGCTGCAGCTGCAGGCGCATTGGTTTCTGAAATTATTTTAGATGAATCCATTTTGTTGAATTTTAAACAACAACAAGTTTTTGACTACCATAACATTCCTTTTTATGTGATTCTTGGCTTGTTTACCGGTTTTATTTCGGTTTATTATGCTAGAAATTTTCAGCGAATAGAACATTTCTTCACTCGACTTCGCTTCAAACCCTACAAAAAAGCACTCTTCGGATCTTCTATTTTGGCCGTAATCATCTTTATATTTCCCACTCTTTTTGGCGAAGGTTATGAAAGTATTAAAACATTATCTGAAAACGATCCGGGACAATTATTAGAAAACACACTTTTTAGTAGTTTTAGAAACAACAGTTGGGCATTGCTACTATTTATTGGCTTCACCATGTTGCTAAAAGTTTTTGCTACAGGCATCACACTCAGTAGTGGTGGAAATGGAGGCAACTTTGCACCTTCGCTCTTTTTAGGCTCTTACACCGGGTTTTTCTTTTCTAAATTTATAAATCTTACGGGCTTAACCCAATTGCCGATTAGCAATTTCACGATGGTAGGAATGGCTGGAATATTAAGTGGATTGTTTCATGCGCCCTTGACAGCAATATTCTTAATCGCAGAAATAACGGGCGGTTACAACCTAATGATTCCATTGATGATGGTTTCGTCTATCAGTTTTGCGGTGTCCAAACGGTTCGAAAAACACTCCATGGATGTTAAAGGATTGGCCAAAAAAGGGCACGCTTTTACAAGTAACAAAGACGCTAATATCCTTTCTACGCTAGATACTGCTAAAATTATACAAACGGATTATTTGACCATTTCACCAGATGAAAATTTAGAAAAATTAGTCGATTTGATTTCCAACACCAACCAAGTTATTTTTGGGGTTGTAAACACAAAAAAGGAACTTATAGGCATCGTGCATTTTAATGATATTAGAGAAATTATTTTTAATAATTTCAAAGTAAAATATACGATGGTCAAAGATATTATGACCTTACCCAACGAAATCATCTACCCTACGGATAATATGGAAACGGTAATGAATAAATTTGAAATCAGTAAAACTGCCTTCTTACCTGTTTTGAAAAATGGAAAATATTTTGGATTTGTTTCCAAATCTTTAGCCCTAGAAGCCTATCGAACAAAACTGAAATCCATGACTATTGAGTAAATGGGATTGAAAGGCACTTTTTTTATAGATAAAAAATCTTGTTTTTCTTTCTTGGAACTTCCCAGGGCCCAGAATAAGTTTATTTTTCTCTCTTGAAACTTCCAAGAAACTAAAAAACTACTTATTTTCTCTCTTGGAACTTCCAAGAGCAAAAAATAAGTATATTTTGACATCAAAAAGTCGATGTCAAATAAGTTTATTTTCAGCACCGTTCTTTTGAAAAAATTTTATTTAGAAATAATCAAGTTTTTATTTAAATCTCTTATAATTCATTACACTTCTTCCCTCTTCGGGAACTAGAGATTTAACTATTTTTCTTTGCCTTAATCATCAGTTCCAATTGGTCCCAAAGTTCTTCGGGTATGGCTTCTAATAAATTGAATTGACCAGCACCTTTAAGCCATTCGCCACCATCAATCACCACCACTTCGCCATTGATGTAGGCAGAAAAATCAGAAACCAAATAAGCTGCTAAATTGGCTAATTCCTGATGGTCACCTACTCTTTTTAGAGGCACTTTCTTAGCCATGTCAAATTTTTCGGCTAGATTGCCTGGAAGTAATCGGTCCCAAGCGCCTTTTGTAGGAAATGGGCCTGGAGCAATAGCGTTGGTTCGAATGCCATATTTTGCCCATTCTACAGCTAAACTGCGTGTCATAGCTAGCACACCTGCTTTTGCTGTAGCACTTGGCACCACATAAGCGGAGCCTGTCCAAGCATAAGTCGTTACAATATTAAGCACTACGGCACTTTCTTGTTTGGTATCAATCCAATGTTTTCCGAAAGCAAGTGTGCAGTTTTTTGTACCTTTCAAAACAATATCTATTATAGTATCGAAGGCATTGGCAGATAATCTTTCGGTAGGCGAAATAAAATTTCCAGCAGCATTATTGAGCAAAACATCTACTTTACCAAAGGTTTTTATCACTTCTTGTAGCATGTTTTCTACCTCATCATAATGGCGCACATCACACTGAATCGGCAGGCAAACCCCACCCGTTTCGGCTTCGAGAGTTGCAGCAGTGTTTTTAAGTTTATCTAAATCTCTGGAAGTAATGGCTACTTTGGCACCCAATTCCATGAAATATTTGGTCATTGCTTTGCCTAAGCCACTTCCGCCACCAGTTACAACAATCACTTTTGTGGCTAAAGCATCGTCACGAAGCATTTTTGCAGAAAAATCCATAATTATATCTATTTGTTTTCGTAAAAGTAAGAATAATTTATAGGCATACCTATTTCTTTTTTGGAGTATTCGATCCTAATCATGAAAATAATTTCGGTTCCATTTCATTTTTATTACATCCTTTCTATCTTTACAAAAAAATAAAATGCCAAGAATACTTGCTATAGATTACGGATTAAAACGCACTGGAATAGCCGTTACCGATGATTTTCAACTTATTGCTTCGGGTTTAACAACGGTTGAAACCCCTACCCTATTGGCTTTTCTTACCGCCTATTTTTCAAAAGAAAAAGTAGAAAAAGTACTTATTGGCGAACCGAAACAAATGAGTGGCGCACCCTCGCAAAGTGCTGAAATGATTGATGCCTTTGTATTAAAATTTATAAATGCATTCCCTGAAATGATAATGGAACGCGTAGACGAGAGGTTTACCTCTAAAATGGCTTTTCAAACTATGATTGATAGTGGGTTAAAAAAGAAACAACGTCAGAACAAAGCCTTAATAGATGAGATTTCGGCTACCATAATGTTGCAAAATTATCTTTCTAGACCCTCTTTTTAGGATTTATTGCATTAAAAGTCTTAAAATTAAACCCGAGGTGCAAACATGTAAAATAAAATACTATTTTTGCCAACCGTATTTTTAAAAGAAAATCCGTTTTTCTTGGAATACAATATACTTAATATTAAATAAGAATGATTTTACCAATTGTAGGATATGGCGATCCTGTTCTGAGAAAAGTTTGTGAGGAAATAACTCCCGAATATCCAGACTTAAAAGCTACCGTTGCCAACATGTACGAAACCATGTACAAAGCTTTTGGTGTGGGTTTGGCTGCGCCACAAGTAGGCTTACCCATTCGATTGTTTGTAATAGACACTACGCCTTTTAGTGATGATGAGGGTTTAGAAAAAGAGGAACAAGAGCAATTAAAAGGTTTTAAACGCACTTTTATAAATGCTAAAATGCTCAACGAAGAAGGAGAAATTTGGGGTTTCAATGAAGGCTGTTTGAGTATTCCTGAAGTTAGAGAAGATGTGTATCGCCATGAAAAAATTACCATTCAATATTGTGATGAAGATTTTGTAATGAAAACGGAAGTTTTCGATGGTTTGGTAGCCCGAGTAATTCAACACGAATACGATCATATTGAAGGTATTTTATTTACCGATTTGGTTTCTTCTTTGAAGAAAAAATTGATTAAAAAGAAACTGCAAAACATTATGGACGGTAAAACGAGACCCGACTATAAAATGAAATTTTGCAACAAAAAAGGAAGATAAAATTTCCACAGCAACGGCAATTAAAAAAATATAAATTAAAATAAAATGAATTTAGAAAAAATATTAGCAATTTCTGGTAAACCAGGTTTATTCGCATTAAAAATACAAACCCGTTCTGGTTTTGTTGCCGAATCTTTATTAGATGGAAAAAAAATCACCGTTGGTTTAAGAAGTAATGTGAGTTTGTTAACTGAAATTTCGGTTTATACACATGACGAAGAAAAACCTTTAGCAGAAATAATGCGTGCTATCGCTGTAAAAGAAGACAATGGACCTGCCATTTCACACAAAGAAGACAATGCAAAATTGATTGCTTATTTTACAGAAATTCTTCCAGAATATGACGAAGAACGAGTATATCCTTCAGATATTAAAAAGATTTTGAACTGGTATAACATGTTGCAAGCAAAAGGATTGGTTTCTAAAGAAGAACCAGTTATCGAAAATGCAGCAGAAATTCTAGAACAAGTAGTGGAGGAAGTAAAATCGGAAGAAAAACCGGAAAAAAAAGCAAAATCTAAAAAAGCGTAATTAGCAACTATTTATTGAGCTTTTCAACTTTATGAAAGTCGAATTGTAGCTGATAAAATTTAGCAAATCACAAAAACGAATCACTAGAGTATTTTTAATCCTGTCTTGACATTATCTTGACAGGATTTATTATTTTTACCAAAAACAACACCTATGAGCACTAAACATCTCCAACTTCAAGCCTTCGAACGTTTATTAAACATCATGGACGATTTGCGTGAAAAATGTCCGTGGGATAAAAAGCAAACTTTACAGAGTTTACGCCATCTTACGATTGAAGAAACCTATGAATTGGGCGACGCAATTTTAGATAACAATCTCGAAGAAGTGAAAAAGGAATTGGGCGATTTGTTGTTGCATATTGTTTTTTATGCCAAAATTGGAAGTGAAACCCACGCTTTTGACATCGCCGATGTTTGCAATGAAATTTGCGAAAAGTTGATTCACCGCCATCCTCATATTTATAGTGATGTGGTGGTAAAAGATGAAGAAGAGGTAAAACAAAATTGGGAAAAACTAAAACTCAAAGAAGGTAAAAAATCAGTTTTAGAAGGCGTTCCGAAGAGTTTGCCTGCTTTGGTAAAAGCAAGTAGAATCCAAGAAAAAGTAAAAGGAGTAGGTTTTGATTGGGAAGAATCCCATCAAGTTTGGGACAAAGTGCAAGAAGAAATACAAGAATTGCAAGTCGAAGTTGCAGCTGGAAATCAGGATAAAATGGAAGCTGAATTTGGAGATGTGCTGTTTTCGATGATCAATTATGCTCGTTTCTTAAATATTAATCCAGAAGATGCCCTAGAACGAACCAACAAAAAATTCATCAAACGCTTTCAATATTTAGAAAGCAAAGCCCATGAATTAGGCAAACCTTTAATGAATATGACTTTGGCAGAAATGGATGTTTTTTGGGAGGAAGCTAAGAAGTTATAGTATTTAGTTATTCAGTGTTCAGTTATTTAGTTTTCAGGGATAGTAGGATAATAATAGTATATCTGGAAAATTTTTCAAGTTTTTTTGACAACGTTACCTAAAAAACTAAATACGGAACTTACTTACTCTTTTGATATTTTTTATCTTTTAGTAATTTTGATGCTACTTGATAATAAGATATAGTTTCATTTATTAAATCGGGTTGTGCTTTAGATAATGGCTTTTGATCATAAAACAATCGAAATTCTAATGGCAATTTTGGGTTTTCTTGCAAAGTCAGTTGCATTTGTTTTACTTGCTGTTTTGGAGAAATAATTGTTAAAACATCATTTTTAATCAATCCCAAATTTTGATAAGTAGCTATTAAAGCCCTAGGTTTATAATTCGTTTTTAAAACATCTTGCCCAAAAAATTTACTTTGATAATTGAAATTTAAAAGTCCAAATACGGTCGGCATAACATCTATTTGAGACATTAAATTTGAATATTTCATTGGCATAACAAATTCAGGACTATAAATCATTGCTGGTATTCTATATTTATCCAATGGAAGTTCTGTTTTTCCTGAACTTGAGGCACAATGATCTGCAAGAATTACAAAAACGGTGTTTTTAAACCATGATTGTTTACTCGCTTTTTCAAAGAATTTTCTCATGGCAAAATCCGTATATTTCACACCACCTTCACGTGATTTTGCATCTCCAGGAATGTCAATTTTATTATTTGGATAAGTAAACGGTCGATGATTACTAACTGTCATGATATGATTAAAAAACGGCTTATTTTCTTTGGCTTCCTCGTTCATTACATTTATAGCCTTGTTATACATATCCTCATCACAAACACCCCAAATGTTTTGAAAAGTAATTTCGTTAGGTAAAAACGATTTTTTATCTACAATATCATAGCCATTGCCTGAGAAAAAATCTTGCATATTATCAAAAAAGGAATCACCTCCATACATGTATTTTACATTGTATCCTTTTTGTTTAAAAACTGCCCCCGTTGAAAATTTATTCTTATTATCAATTCGTTTTACAACACTTTCTCCAGCAGTTGGTGGCAAACATAAAGTTACAGCTTCTAAACCTCTCACAGTTCTATTTCCTACAGCATAGAGATTTGTAAATAACAAACTTTTGTTTGCTAAACTGTCTATAAATGGGGTTATGTTTTGCTCATTACCATACGTTTTTAAAAACTCCGCACTATAACTTTCTATAGTTATTAAAACTACATTTTTACGCGTTTCGGGTTTATCACTACTTATTGTTCTTAGTGTTGTATCACCAGTATTCGAGCCCATTTGTTGATGCAATAAAGCCAATGCATCATTATCAGGAATTGTTTTATAAAATTTAAAATAATCCAATTCACTATTCATAAAAGCCAAATAAAATTTATAAATTCCATTGGATTGCAACTCATTTGCAAATATATTTTGAGCATTCTCTTTAGTAGCAAAAAAAGGTATTGTTAAAAAGGAAATGCCAAGTAAAAGACCATAAGTAAAGGAAATTTTTAATTTTTCGATAAACGTTGGAATAGCTATAATATAATTTTTACTCCTTTGAACAATAAGATAAGTGAACAAAGTTGTAACAATAAAAAGAACTGAAAAAAGTGGAATTACAGGATACGATTGCATAATATTCCCTATAACTTCATTGGTATAAACCAAGTAATCAACGGCAATAAAGTTATATTTTACGCCAAATTCATTCCAAAAAAAGTATTCACTTACCCCATTTTGTAAAATCAATAAAACATATAAAAAAATCACAAAGGAAAATAGCCAAAATCGAATTTTGTTTCTATACTTTGGCAAAAACAACAGCAAACCGAATAAAATGGTCTTAATTCCTATAAATGCAGTTCCAATTTCTGGCAAAACACCCCCGTATTCATTGAGAATTGTATTGAAAAAAACAACATAAGTAAGTAAAGCCAAATGCAATCCAAAAACAATATATCCGAAAGGTTTATAATATTTTGAGTTTGAAATAAAAATCAAATAGAGCCATAAAAAGAAACTGGCAACTACAAAAACAAATAAATCAGACAACAATCCTAAAATGAATATTTTCAAAATTTCCAATCCTAAAAAAGAGGTTTGAGTAATAGGGTGGAAAAGTAAAATAAGTCGCAAAAAGACACTTACTATACAATAGAAAAGGGCAAGATTATAGAACGGCGAACATTTTTTAAGAAAAGACATACTATTTGTTTTGCGCAAAAATAAGGATTTTGAAGTTAAAATTTTAATTCTCAGAAAAAACGAATTTGAATAGTTTCCGATTAACATATATTTTGAACGCCTCTGTACTTTAAAAACCATTTAAAATGACTTAAAATCGATAAATTTATTCAAAAAAAAAATCCATTCAAATTATCGAATGGATTTTTTTATTTATTGTATTTAATGCCTTATTTCACGGGAATATTTTCTAAAATCTCTAGTACAAATTTCCAAAATTTCTGAGAAGACGTGATACTTGCTCTTTCGTCTGGACTGTGAGCGCCATGAATGGTTGGTCCAAAAGAAATCATATCCATATTTGGGTAATTGGTTCCTAGAATTCCACATTCTAAACCGGCATGACAGGCTACCACTTTTGGTTTTTCGTTATTTTGTTTTTCGTAGATTTTAACTAATAAATCTAATATTTCTGATTTTACATTGGGTGTCCAACCTGGATAAGAGCCTGCAAAAGTAACTTCGCAACCACACAATTCAAAAGCCGCACGTAATGCATTTGCCAAATCAAATTTAGAAGTTTCAACTGAAGAACGAGTAAGATTTTGAATCGTAATTTCACCCTCTTTTATGATAACTCGTGCAATATTATTGGAAGTTTCAACCAAATCAGCCATGTCGGCACTCATTCGATATACACCATTGTGAGCAGCATAAAGCGAACGAATTATGCCTTCTTGAACTCCCAAATCCATTACTTTTTTAGGCAAATCACATTTTACGATTTCAATCGTTAAATTAGGTTCAGTAGTTTTATATTCCGTTTTAATGTCATTGATTATTTCTTGCATATCAAAAACGTAGGCTTCGTCATACATAGCTGCAATGATAACCGTTGCTTTGCTTTCTCTAGGAATAGCGTTGCGCAAACTTCCACCATTGACTTCTGAAATCTGAAGACCAAAATTTTCAAAAGCATCAAACAATAAGCGGTTCATGATTTTATTAGCATTACCTAAACCCTTGTCGATATCCATTCCAGAATGTCCTCCTTTTAAACCTTTTACAGTAATCGTGTAGCCTACAGAACCTTCTGGAGTTTCTTCTTCTTCATAGCTGCGAGTGGCTGTTACATCAACGCCTCCAGCACATCCAATATCAATTTCATCATCTTCTTCGGTATCTAAATTCAATAAAATTTCACCTGATAAAACACCGCCTTTAAGATGCAAAGCACCTGTCATTCCTGTTTCTTCGTCAATTGTAAATAAGGCTTCGATGGCAGGATGAGCAATAGTTTTGCTCTCTAAAATTGCCATAATCATGGCAACTCCTAATCCGTTATCGGCACCTAAAGTGGTTCCTCGAGCACGAACCCAATCACCATCGACATACATATCGATGCCTTGTTTATCAAAATCAAAAACGGTTTCATTATTTTTTTGATGTACCATGTCCAAATGCCCTTGCAAAACGACCGTTTTACGGTTTTCCAATCCAGGCGTAGCTGGTTTTTTGATGATAACGTTTCGAATTTCGTCTTCAAATGTTTCTAATCCAAGGTTGTTTCCGAAGTTTTTCATAAACTCGATTACGCGTTCTTCTTTTTTAGAAGGGCGAGGCACGGCGTTTAAATCGGCAAAATTTTTCCAAAGTGGTTTTGGTTCGAGGTTTCTAATTTCTTGACTCATGTTTCTTTTTTGTAGTTAACGAAAATCTTGCTTACGATTTAATTTTCGAGTTTGTAATCCAGCGATTAATTATATTTTTCAAATTTACAATATATCTTGAAACTGCATATTCTTTTTGAAGGATTTTACTTTATGCATTTCAGCATTGGCGTAGTATTTGCAAATATCATACTTGTGAATTTTAATTTTTGTGAATTACACAATGTTAATGTAAAATGAATATATCTCTAAAACCTCCTATCTTACTAACCAATATTAGTATTATCGTCTTAATCTCTTTAAATAATTTTTCCAAATACTTTTATCAATGATAAAGGAAAATTGATATCCCGGCTCAAAAATTTGGACTTTATTTTCGAATTGCACTTCATCTACAAAATAAGTTCCGTTTATCTTATCGTTATGATAAAAGGAAATCGAATAATTTGTTTCAGGACAACAACAATAATCAGTTTTTGGTGTATCATTCAATAAATTTCGAAAAAAGTTAACTTCAGAAATTTGATGAGTTTGCAATGTCGTTTTTTGGTCAAATACTGTATCATTTTGAGATCCTTCAATTTGATTCTCTTTTTTTTGCATTATGACAATTTTATCAGCATTAGCAACGATTTCATTAAACTTGTATTGGTGATTTGTATCTTGAATTGCTTGATCGATAAATTTACAGCTAGTTATTGTTATTACAAGTGTAAATAGGCAGATTATTTTTTTCATAATTAGATTTTTTAATTACCGATTTTTTTATGAACTATTGGACCTTAACAATTGTTTACATCTTATTATCGTAATAACTCCAAATATATAAAAAATCCATCAAAATCTCCATCCCTTTTATTCATCAACCAAATTTTCATTTCAAATATATAAGCAAGAGTTTTTACTACTTTTTTTTCGATTTCAGAAAAACGAAACCCCTTTTCCGAAAAGCAACTTTTGAAGTCAAAATGGTGAAAAAGACCAAGAAAAGAACGCTAGAGGTGCTCAGAAGTCAAAATAATGTCGGCAAACGAGCTTCGGACGGCGGATTACAGTCTTCTGAATGCGGCTAACATGCTTCGGAGCGCGGCTAGCGTTTATCGGAATGCTTCAAACCGTCTTCTGAGTTCGGCTACCCATCTTCGGAACGATTCTTACCCGCTTCGGACAGCCTAAAAGGGTCTTCTGATGCTAAATTTGAACTTTATAAAGATAAAATTGGACTTTTTTAAATTAAAAAAAGGAATTAATATACAATTCTGTGGCTCTTTTCGGGTGATGATGCTAGTGATTCATGGTGAATGCGCTTTTGGAGGTGTAACAATGTTGTAAAAATTTGTACTAATAGCTCAAAATCGAATGCGGTTTTATGTACTTTTATAACCTGAAAAAACAGATTCAAAAATGAGTAATCCATTAATAAAAATAACCAATATCAAACGAGATTTTGTTCTTGGAAACGAAATCGTTTATGTTCTAAAAGGCATTAATTTAGAAATAAAAAAGGGCGAATATGTAGCACTTATGGGGCCTTCGGGTTCCGGAAAATCTACGTTAATGAATCTTTTGGGCTGTTTGGACACGCCAACATCTGGAACTTATATTTTGAACGGAAACGACGTAAGTCAGATGAAAGACGATGATTTGGCAGAAATTCGCAACAAAGAAATTGGTTTTGTTTTTCAAACTTTCAACCTTTTGCCAAGAACTTCAGCGCTAGACAATGTGGCTTTGCCAATGATTTATGCTGGTTTTTCTAAATCAGAACGAAACGAGCGTGCCAAAGAAGTGCTAAATCAAGTGAATTTGGGCGATCGAATGGATCATCAACCCAATCAACTTTCGGGTGGTCAGCGACAACGTGTCGCTATTGCTCGTGCATTGGTAAACCGGCCTTCCATTATACTTGCCGATGAACCTACAGGAAATTTGGACAGTAAAACTTCGGAAGAAATCATGAAACTTTTTGGAGATATTCATGCCAACGGCAACACGGTTATTCTAGTGACACATGAAGAGGAAATTGCTTCTTATGCCAAAAGAATTATCCGTTTAAGAGATGGACTTATTGAAAGTGATACTGCAAAATAAAATTGTTTTTGGATGACCACTCTCTTTAAAAAGCTAAATTATAAGTCGCAAAATCCCATTCATCTTATCAATTATCCGTTGGAATTTGAGCAAGAAAAAATGGAAATGCAAAATTTTGTCCCATTTAAATATGAAATAAAAGAGGGAGAACCCGTAAGTTTTATTTTGGTATTTGTAAAATCGAAAATTGAAATAAATGACTATTTTGCTGCTTTTCACACTTTATTAATTGAAGATGCTGTTGTTTGGTTTGCCTTCCCAAAAGGAACTTCAAAGAAATATAAATCTGAAATTAGTAGAGACAAAGGTTGGGATTTGCTCACCGAAAATAATTTTGAAACCGTTAGAGCTATTGCCATTGATGAAGATTGGAGTGCTTTGCGATTTAGAAATAAAAAATACATAAAACTATTGACAAGAAAAAAAGCATTATGAAAATATATACAAAAACTGGCGACAGTGGCACAACTGCGCTTTTTGGTGGCACTCGAGTCCCAAAAGATCATATTCGAATTGAAAGTTATGGAACAGTAGACGAATTAAATTCTCATATTGGACTCATTCGTGACCAAGCGATGGATTTGCATTATAAAACGATTCTGATGGAAATTCAAGATCGATTGTTTACTGTTGGTGCTATTTTAGCAACGCCACCAGAAAAAGAAGTGAAGAAAAATGGGGAATTGAGGTTGCAAAATTTAGGCATAATTGAAACCGATATTGCACTACTTGAAAACGAAATGGATGTCATGGAAGAGGCACTTCCGCCAATGACGCATTTCGTTTTGCCTGGAGGACATACAACGGTGTCATATTGT
>CAIRNC010000390.1 GCA_903879875.1 uncultured Bacteroidota bacterium | reverse complement strand
TTTTAATTTCGAATTTCTTTGCTTAAATCTTGTACTTGATTTCGTCGGACTTCGGTGAGCGCGGTGTATTTGATTTTCTGCTCTTTGTTTAAATAATTCATGATCTCGCGATCGGTTTTTTCAGAAAGCGCTTGAAATTCTTTAATTTGTTCGGATCTATCGGTTTCTTTTTTCATCAAAATGCCTTGGGTTTTGGCATTTTCAATCATAATGTTGGTAATAGCGATTACTTGAAGTTCATCAAGATTCAAATCGGTTTTTAATTTTGCCACTACTTTACCAACGCTTTCTTCAATAGGCACTTCTTTTTTGGCTTTGGGCGTTCTGTCGGTTCCCATTCCGTTATTCATACCACTTCTTCCGCCATTCATTCCACCATTCATTCCACCGTAGCCTCCGCCATATTGCGCAGAAATGGTTTGAACTGTAAACAGCAGTAGGGCAATGGCTACTATTTTTTTGACTGTTTTCATATATTTAAATTAATTAATTGGTTCTCCGTATAAGTCAAATTCGGTTGCTTCTGTAATTTTTATCATTGCAAAATCGCCCGTTTTTAAATAATGTTTAGTCGCATCTATTAAAACTTCGTTGTCTACATCGGGACTGTCAAACTCGGTGCGCCCTACAAAATGAGCGCCTTCTTTTCTATCAATGATACATTTGAAGGTTTGTCCCACTTTTTCTTGATTCAAATCCCATGAAATTTGCGATTGCAATTCCATAATTTCTTCTGCACGTGCTTGTTTTACGTCAGCAGGCACATCGTCTTCTAACAAATAGGCATGTGTGTTTTCTTCATGCGAATAAGCAAAACAGCCCATTCTGTCAAATTTCATTTCTTGTACAAAATCTTTCAAGATATTAAAATCCTCTTGCGTTTCTCCAGGGTAACCTACTATTAAAGTTGTACGAATAGCCATTCCCGGAACTGCTGCTCTGAAATCTTTCAGCAATTGTGTGGTTTTTTCGCGAGTGGTTCCACGTCGCATGGATTTTAAAATCGAATCCGAGATGTGTTGCAATGGAATATCGATATAATTACAAATCTTGGGTTCCCGTTTCATAATTTCTAAAACATCCATCGGGAATCCTGTTGGGAAAGCATAATGCAAACGAATCCATTCGATGCCTTCTACTTTTACTAAAGCTTCAAGCAATTCAGCTAGATTCCGTTTTTTGTAAATGTCTAAGCCATAATAAGTCAAATCTTGTGCAATTAATATCAACTCTTTTACACCGTTTTTGGCCAATCCTTCGGCTTCTTTGACTAATTTTTCTATGGTTTGCGACACGTGTTTGCCACGCATAATTGGTATGGCACAAAAACTACAAGGTCTATCACAACCTTCGGCAATTTTTAGATAAGCATAATTTTTTGGAGTGGTTGTTAGTCGTTCGCCAAGCAATTCGTGTTTATAATCAGCACCTAAAGCTTTTAATAATGCGGGCAATTCTGTAGTGCCAAAAAACTGATCTACATTGGGTATTTCTTTTTCTAAATCAGGGCGATAACGTTCAGATAAACATCCTGTAACAAAAACTTTATCGACTAAACCTCGTTCTTTTTTATCGGCATATTCCAAAATCATATTCACAGATTCGGCCTTTGCATTGTCAATAAACCCACAGGTATTAATAACAACAATATTGCCTTCTTCTTCATGGACCACGTCTTTGCCACTGGCTTTTAATTGTCCCATTAAGACTTCACTGTCATAGACGTTTTTTGAACAACCTAGTGTGATTACGTTTATTTTATTTTTCTTTAACGATTTGGTTCTCATAGTGCTATAATTCCGTTTTTTTGGAATGGGCAAAATTACGTTTTTTTAATTCAACTGCGCTTCTTCCTTTTCAAATTATTAATGAAAATAAGGATTTGGTAATGTTTTATTTATAAAAAAACATCCCCAAAAGGGGATGTTAATACAACTGATTTTTTGGAATTATAATTGAAATATAACTGTTAAAGATACACTATCGTTTCTATAGTTGACCAGAGGAGCATCAACTAAACCTTGACTAAAGAACGCTTGTTGTAGGTTACGTTTAGAAAGTGTATAGGATAAATCGATTTTAAAATCATCAAAATCATAGCCTAAACCCGTAGAATAACTATTCAAATCGCCAATAGTTTGTTTGTTATTGTAGGGACTTTGTTCAAATCGATACCCTCCTCTAAGACTCCATTGATTGATTCTATATTCGCCACCAATTCTAAATTCAGTAGCTAAAGCAAATGTATTTGCCATATCTGCATTTTCAATTTGATAGTTATTTTTAGGTTTAAACTTCGTATTTCCGTAATCTTTCAATGCGTAATCAAAACTTAACAAACCTTTTTTGCCAAAAACATAAGCCAAACTTCCCGTGTATTTGCCTGGTGTTTGCAAACTGTATGCAGGATAAATCATTTTTATATTTGGGTCGGCATAGAATGAATTTCCGTTAGTGCCACAATCTGGGCAACTTACATTTAAAGTTTGCAATAATTCATCGGTTAAATTATACCAAGTTGGAGATTCATAAGCCAATCCCAAACGGAATTCTTTAGTTACTTTAGCAATTGCACCTAATTGAAAAGAAAATCCGGTTCCGTAAGTATGCAATTCATTTTCAAATCGCAAGGCTTGAACTCCTGAAGAAGTATTGTGACCTGGAGAATCAAGATAATCCTCATAAAAACTCGTTTTTCTAGTGAAATCATTAAAGTGACTGTTGAGGTTTAAACCAAAATAAAATTTATCTTTATAAGAAGTAGCTAAATTAAAAGATAGCTTTCCATTATAACCCGAACTTACGGTGCTATTTTCTTGGTAAAAATTCCCGTTTCCGCTAAGATTTGTTTCGTATTGGTTGGTTGTACTTCCTGCTACTGGTCCAATAATATATCCTTGATATCCCAAATAAGCTTGTTGTCCTCTATAGGATAAATCTTCAAAATAATTATTATTAATTGTGTTTAAAGAAATTCCGTTAGCATAACTTGTAAAATAATTGGCAACTGAATTGGTTGGGTTAATACCCGCTGAAAACGTAGAATTGTCAAAAATGTTTGTGTTTTCGTAGTTTAAAGCAAAGGAGAATTTTTTCCAATCACTTTTCATATCATAGTTTTCAAATACCCAAACGGCTCCTGCTTGGTTCAAATCTAAAGTAGAATTGGAGTCGGTTGTTTTAGTATTGAAATAATTGGAATTGTTCTTAATGTTAAAGCTGCTTAATGTTAAGGTTGCTTGGTTGGTGCTGAAAACAGCTGAACCTGCTGGATTAATATTTATAGCAGACAAATCGCCGCCTAATGCGCCAAAAGCACCGCCCATTGCTCTAAAACGTGCTGTCCCAGTTTGATTATCTAAAGCATAACGCATGGCGTCAGAAATATCCTGTGCCTGTATTGTCTGTACTGCAATACCTAGAATAAAAAGGAAAAAAAGTTTTTTCATCTATTAGTTTATTGGTTCAAAAAAAATTAAAATTTAGGATTGAGAAGATAATTAGCGTCTACCACCACCACCGCCAGAAGATCTTCCGCCGCCTCCACCGCCACCATTGTAACCTCCACCGCTGCTGCTAGGCGTGTAGCTTCGAGTTGGAGTGTATGAATTATTAGATGGAGTAGAGCTATTGCTTCTTGTCGGAGTATAGGTGTTATTAGATGGAGTAGCACTATTGCTTCTTGTTGGCGTATATGAATTATTAGATGGAGTTGTGTAACTTCTAGTCGGAGTATAGCCGGAGTTATTGTTTCTTGTTGGTGTGTAACTGTTATTATTTCTTATAGAATTAAAGTTTGGGGTACTATTTCCGCCACGTACACCACTGCTATAATTGGTAGCGTTGCCTCTATTTGGAGTGTAATTAGAACTTTGTCTTCCTGAATAATACCCACCTGATTGGTAACCTCTGCCTCCTGAATAATTTCTTCTGCCATTGCTGTAGGCATAATTTCCATAATAGTATCCGTTATTATATCCATAATTCGAGCCATACCAATTGTTATAACCCCAACCATATCCATAACTTGGACCGTACCAATTGTTAAAGCCATATCCATAGTAAGGATAATACCAGCTGTTCCATCCTCCATAGTAGTATGGTGAATTCCAACCATAATAACCCCAACCGGTGTTCCAACCCCAACCAGTGTTCCAACCCCAATTGTTATTGTAAACATTCACAGTTACATTATCAGGATTTGAGCCCCAACTGGAATAACCTGTATTGTAATTTTCAGTAGCGTTTTGTTGATTATTTGTATTACCCGAGTTGTAATTTTCGACATCTGTAAACGTTTGAACAGAGTCGTTTTCTTGAATTTTTGAACCAAAATAATCCTTGTACTGATTGTTTTGTGGACTATTTTCATAGTTTCTATTGTGAGACGCTACAACTTTCCTTTCAGAACTACCATAAATGCCATCGCGGTCATAATAAGAACTATTTTGATACGAACCGCAAGATGTTACCATACTGCCAATCAATCCTAGTAATAAATATAAGGAGTTGGATTTAAAAGAAATAAAATTTGTTTTCATATCTATAAGTGTTTTTATTGTTGGACAATACAAAAATAGTTAGTTTTGCCAAACTATTTAGTTAAAATAAGTTAAACAATTTTTATGCCAACAAAATAAGATGAGTAAGAATTTAACAACACGATCAGAAGATTATTCAAAATGGTATAACGAGCTCGTCGTAAAGGCCGATCTTGCTGAAAATTCAGGGGTTAGAGGGTGTATGGTTATCAAACCGTATGGCTATGCAATATGGGAAAAAATGCAAGCAGAATTAGATAAAATGTTTAAAGAGACAGGGCATCAAAACGCTTATTTCCCTTTGTTTGTTCCTAAAAGTATGTTTGAAGCTGAGGAAAAAAACGCAGAAGGTTTTGCTAAAGAATGTGCTATTGTGACACATTATAGATTAAAAAATGATCCAGACAAGCCTGGAAAACTGATGGTTGATCCAAATGCAAAGCTAGAAGAAGAGCTTATTGTGCGTCCAACGAGTGAGGCAATCATTTGGAGTACTTATAAAGGTTGGGTGCAATCCTACCGCGATTTACCATTATTAATTAATCAATGGGCAAACGTAGTGCGATGGGAAATGAGAACAAGATTGTTTTTAAGAACTGCTGAGTTTTTATGGCAAGAAGGGCATACGGCTCATGCTACTCGAACAGAAGCCATTGAAGAGTCGGAAAAAATGATGAATGTTTATGCCGATTTTGCCGAAAATTTCATGGCAATTCCTGTTATAAAAGGGTTGAAAACAGAAACAGAACGTTTTGCAGGAGCGGAAGAAACCTATTGTATTGAAGCATTGATGCAAGATGGAAAAGCATTACAAGCAGGAACCTCTCACTTTTTAGGTCAGAATTTTGCCAAAGCATTTGATGTTAAATTTGCTAATGCAGAAGGAAAACAAGAATATGTTTGGGGTACGTCTTGGGGTGTTTCAACCCGTTTGATGGGCGCTTTAGTCATGACACATTCCGATGATAAAGGATTAGTTCTGCCGCCTTCATTGGCTCCGGTTCAAGTAGTGATAGTGCCTATTTTTAAAACTGATGATGAATTTACAGCCATTTCAACCGTTGTCGAAGAATTGGTTCTACAATTACGAAAACTTAATATAGCTGTAAAATTTGATAATAGAACCACTCAAAAACCAGGGTTTAAGTTTGCAGAATGGGAATTAAAAGGCGTGCCTATCCGAATTGCTATTGGTCCAAAAGATTTAGAAAACGGAACTTATGAAGTTGCGAGACGGGATACTTTAACTAAAGAAGTGATTTCAAAAGAAGGAATTGTAAATAGTATTTCCGTTTTATTAGCACAAATTCAGACGGACATGTTTGATAAAGCATTAAATTATAGAAATTCACATATCACGGAAGTTAATTCATTTGACGAATTTAAAGAAGTTTTAGAAGGTAAAGGAGGCTTTATATCAGCACATTGGGATGGAACTCCTGAGACTGAAGAAAAAATCAAAGACTTGACGAAAGCATCAATCAGATGTTTGCCTTTAGATAGGGTAAATGAGTCGGGAAGCTGTGTTTTCACTGGAAATCCATCAACAGGAAGGGTGCTTTTTGCAAAGGCGTATTAAAAAAAATAAAAAAAATACACTTCAGCTATTGTACAAATAAAAAATAGTTGTATTTTTGCATCCGCATTACAGAAGCATGGTCCGTTCGTCTATCGGTTAGGACGCTAGGTTTTCATCCTAGTAAGAGGGGTTCGATTCCCCTACGGACTACAAAAAAATAATAGTAAAGAAACAATATTTAAAAAATGGCAAATCATAAGTCAGCTCTAAAGAGAATTAGAAGTAACGAAAAGAGAAGAGTATTAAATAGATACCAACATAAAACTACTCGTAATGCCATTAAAGCATTAAGAATAGCTACAGATAAAACAGATGCTACATCTAAATTATCTGCTGTGATTTCTATGATTGACAAATTAGCTAAGAAAAATATCATTCATGATAATAAAGCTTCTAATTTAAAATCAAAATTAACTAAACACGTTGCTAAATTGTAATTATAAAACAATTTAATTTTTATATAGAAATCGTCTCATAATAAAATTTGAGACGATTTTTTATTTTTATTTATTTACTCTTGATTCCATTCTTTTCCAATTTCGAAAAAAACAATTGAAATTCAAATAACACTAATGCTTCGGTTTTCTTATTTCAAGCATTTGCAATTACTATTACTTCAAACGCTTAATTTGGGTTTTTAATTTCTGTAAGTGAAATTAGATTATTTAAAAAAAACATTGTGGGGTTATTTGAAAAACCAAGCTTTACGTTCCAAACTCCTTGTTTACGATTTAGTATTCCTGTTTTGGAATATTGCTAAATACTTTTTGTAATTCTGTAAGTCTTGATTTCTAATTGCGGATTAATGTTTCAGTATTGACTAATAAAATTTCATATAAGAGTTCGACTTTAGTTTTTCATAGATGGTTTGTGTGTAATGATTAGGTAAGTATTCTTTGTTGTTTCTAGTTGTTGGAATTGTCTCAAATAAAAATGTTTTATACGAGTAGATCTTCTGTATTGGTCTTGCTTTATATTTTAAAGAATTCTATTTTAGCTATGAGTACGCTGCTTTTTATTTGAATATTTTTTAGAGTGTATTTTTAAATAAATAAAACTGAATTAATTGTTCAGAATTCAACTTGATAATTTAGGTAATGCTACTGGAAATATAGTGTAAGGAGTTGGATTTTTAATCAATTACGAATGTTATATTGCTTTAATTAACATATAGTATATAACAAGGATTCTATTTTTATGTAGGAATGATTTTTTTTTGAAAGCTTGTTTTAGAACTTGTGAATTGAGTGTGATTGAAATACAATAGTCATCTAGAAATAGTAATAATGACGGTTGCACAGTTAATTTTTTTGAATTAAGTGTTGTAGTATTTAAATTTCAAATTAATAATATAAAAAAAGCCGTTTCAGTTAAGAAACGGCTTTTTAAAATTTTTAGAAATTAATTTCTAATTATTTTTTTGCTTCAGCAGCTGGAGCTTCAGCAGCTGGAGTTTCAGCAGCAGCTGGAGCAGCAGTTGTGTCAACAGCTGGAGCAGCAGTTGTGTCAACAGCTGGAGCTTCAACAGCAGTTGAGTCAACAGCTGGAGTTTCAGTTTCTGCAGCTTTGTCTTTACAAGATACTACAGTTAATGCAGCGATAACAGCTAAACTTAAAAATACTTTTTTCATCTTACTTAATTTTATAAAAGGTTAATTATTAATTCGAGGCAAAGATATAAATTTTTTGATAGGTAAAATTATTTTTTAATTTTTTTTCAAAAAAAATAATCTATTGCAACGCTAAATCTATTTACAAGTATCATGCCAAAGTTTTAAATCAATAAAAAAAACTTCTTAATTTTATTAAATTTTATTTCAAGCAGCTATAAATGCTCAACTACAACGTTTTAGCTTTTCTTAAATGCTTTGGATGAACCAATTTTAACTCATTAATTATGTTTTTTGCTCCCGCAAACTTATCGATTACAAATAAAACATAGCGCGCATCAACCATTATGTTTCTACAAATCTCAGGAGAATAGTACACATCGCTCATGGTTCCTTCCCAAACTCTATCGAAATTTAATCCAATTAAATTGCCATAAGCATCTAAAGCGGGGCTTCCAGAATTACCTCCGGTAGTGTGGTTGGTAGCTATAAAACAAACCGGCATTTTTCCTTTCGAGCCATAAACACCATAATCTTTACTTTGATACAAATCAATTAGTTTTTTAGAAACGTCAAACTCGTAATCTCCAGGAATATATTTTTCCATCACACCATCTAAAAAGGTAAAAGGTTCGTATGTAACCGCGTCATTTGGTTTGTAACCTTTTACTTTTCCATAAGTTACACGCAATGTACTATTTGCATCTGGAAAAATACGAGCCGATTTTGGACTTAATTCTAATATTGCTTTCATGTAAGTGCGCTGTGATGCACTATTTTTTAGATTTAATTCATCAAATTTAGGAACTACATTTTTCAAATAAGCATCAGCCATCGACTTGATGAGTTGGTAGCCTTGATCCTTATTTATTTTTTCGATAATCGCTTTTGAATCGCCTTCTAGTAAGATTTGGAAATTTGATAAGGAAGTCAGTTTTGAGGTACTGAAAATAGCAGAAGTTAAATTAGGAACATCAACATTAACTAGCGATTCTGGTAAAAATTGTTTGGGAGATTTTGAAGCGTACAAACCGATAAGCTGTTCAAAAACTGCTGCGTCAACATTGGCATTATAATCTTTGTAAAAATCTTCAATTCCTTTTAAAAGATTTGTTTTTCTATCATTAAATGCTTGTTCTCCTTTAGTATTTAAAACTTGTTCCAATTGATATAATTTATAACCAACGGATAAAATTTCGGTGTTGCGCAAAGCCACTTCCGTAAAATAATCTTTTGCCAAAGCGTATTCTTTTATTTCAGTATAATTCTTTTGAAAATCAGTAAGTAAATTGCCATACTCCGATTGTTTTCCAGCTTTTATTACTTTTTCTTGAAACGCTAATTCGAATTTTTGTTTGATAAAAATTGCATTTGATTTCTTTAATCCTTTGGTTTCGCCAATCCATTTTTTCCAATAATTGGCTACGCTTGCATATTTGGATGCGTATTGAATTTTAATGGCTTGGTCTTTTCGCATAAAACGATCTTGCGCTTTCAAAGCGGCATCACGCACTTCAATTTTTGCAGGATTTAAAGTATTTACCAATTGTTCAACAGCTATTGAAGGTAAATATTCTTGTGTACGCCCAGGATAACCCAAAACCATAGTAAAGTCGTTTTCTTTCACGCCATCTAGCGAAATCGGGAAAAAATATTTTGGCTTATAAGGAACATTTTCTGTGGAATAGGCAGCGGGTCTATTGTTTTTGTCGGCATAAATTCTAAACAAAGAAAAATCACCTGTATGTCGTGGCCAAACCCAATTGTCGGTGTCGGAACCAAATTTTCCAATAGAACTAGGTGGCGCTCCAACAAATCGAATGTCTTTGAAGGTTTCGGTTACAAATAAAAGATATTGATTGCCATCATAAAAAGTTTTGATTTTGTTTTCTTGCCAAGCTTCTTTAGGAGACGAATTGCTTATTGAAGCTATATTTTCCTGAATTTTTTTTTGCTTTTCTGCCTCTGAATTTAATGTTGCAACACCTTCTAAAACTTTTGAGGTAACATCATCTATTCGAACAACAAACATGACAACCATATCTTTGTTAGGCAATTCATCTTCCATTTTATAAGCCCAAAAACCATCACGTAGGTAATCGTGTTCAACTGTGGAATGATTTTGAATGGCATCAAATCCACAGTGATGATTCGTTAAGAGTAAACCTTTGTCCGAAATTACTTCGGCAGTACAGCCTCCATCAAATTGTGGAACAGCGTCTTTCATACTCGAATGATTGACATCATAAATGTCTTTTGCCGAGATTTTCATACCGAGATTTTTCATTTCGGTTTCATTCATTCCTTGTAATAAGGATGGAATCCACATGCCTCCTTGTTGCGCTTGCGTTTGAACGATAAATAGTAGCAGGAATAGTTTTAGAAATTTCATGATTTTTATGTTAATTTAAGTTTAAAAATTTTTCTATTGTGGTTTACAAAACCTTTGGAATGATATAGTTTTTGTGCAATTTCGTTTTGGTTTTCAACTTCTAGATAAAGTAATTTAATTTTTAAAAGTTCAGATTGTACTTTAATAAATTGAAGTGTTTTTGTTCCAATTCCTTCTCCTCGAACGTTTTCTTTGATGTATAATTCATCTAAAAATGCAATTTTCCCACCATATTCAAAACTGAAAATGAAGGTTAAAATTGTATAACCAACAATTTCTTCATTAGAATAAATCAGCCAAACTTTACCTAGATTTTCATTAGAAATGAAGTCTAAAAACAACTTTCTTGAAACTTCAACGGCAATAGGATAATTATCAATCGAATAGAAATCTTGCATCATGGATATGATTAATCCTATTTGTGAAGATTCTAATAATTTGAATTCTATCATTCTGTAATATGTTTCAAAATTACATCCGTCGCGCCTTTATTCATTTGTACAAAAGTGGAACAAATATGGCCTTTTTCAAATCGTTCATCGGGGTTTTGAATCAAATTATCAATGGCTTCTTTCAAATTGTTTTGATTTGAAATAGAAATACAACCACCTAAATTGACCAAGGCCGTTGCTTCGGCAAAATGGGAATAATTTGGACCAATAACGATGGGAACGCCAAAAGTCGCAGGTTCTAAAATATTATGCACCCCTGGATTTCCAAATCCACCACCCACATAAGCAATTTCGGCATAACTGTAGATTTTGGTTAAAATGCCGATGGTATCGATGATAAAAACATCAAAATCCTTTAGAGATAAATCTCGATTTGATTGTACATTGGAAAATAATACTGTTTTTTTGGAAATGGAATTTTTCAATTCCAAAATTTGTTCCGATTTGATATTATGTGGTGCAATGATAAACTTTACTTCGTCAGCCGAATTGTTGATGTAAGAAACTAATAAATTTTCATCTTTAGGCCACGAACTTCCTATGACGATAGTGGTTTTGTCATTTTTAAATTGTGCTATAAAATCTAATGAATTGTCCCGTTCCAAAATCGAAACTACTCGGTCAAAACGAGTATCACCAGAAATTTTTACATTGTTGAAGCCAATATTTTGCAAGAGTATTTTTGAACTTTCATTTTGCACAAAAAAGTAGTCAAATGCTTGCAAGGCATTTCTATAAAAACCACCATACCATTTAAAAAACGCTTGCTTTTCTCTAAAAATTCCTGAAATTAAATACGTTTTGATGTTTTGTCTTTTAAGTTCGCTCAAATAATTGGGCCAATATTCATATTTTATAAAGAAAACCAAATCAGGATGTACCAATTCAATAAATTGTTTTGCATTGGATTTAGTATCCAAAGGCAAGTACACGGTAGCATCGGCAACGGTATTGTTTTTACGAACCTCATAACCTGATGGGGAGAAAAAAGAAACTATAATTTTATGTTCAGGAAATTTTACTTTTATTTTTTCAATTACAGGCAAGCCTTGTTCGTATTCGCCTAAGGAAGCAGCATGAAACCAAATCGTTTTGTCTAATGGGCTGATTTTGCTTTGCAGCGTTTGAAAAACAGTTTTTCGACCCTCAACAAAAAGTTTTATTTTTGGACTAAAAAGCGCTAATAATTTGACTATTTGGGAAGCCAAAAACACAAAAAATGTATAAAGTACAAACATGGATTATAATTTCTGTGGCTAATTTACGTTTCTTTTACGGATAACAAAATCATAGTATAGAATTTCTTACTTTTACGCACAATTTTACTCTTAAGTGCTTTTAAGATTAATTAGAAATTAATACGCAATTACAAAAAGCAATAATAATATTAAAATGAAAATAGTAGTAACAGGAGGTTTGGGTTTTATAGGTTCTCACACGGTCGTAGAATTACAAAATGAAGGGTTTGAAGTCATCGCTATTGACAATCTATCCAATTCATCAGAAAGTGTTTTGGATGGTATTTTCAACATTACAGGTAAGAAACCTATATTTGAAAAAATGGATTTGCGAGATAAAAAATCGGTTCAAGATTTTTTTAAAAAACACAATGATATAGCAGGTGTAATTCATTTTGCTGCCTCCAAAGCGGTTGGCGAAAGTGTAGAAAACCCTTTGTTATATTACGAAAATAACATTTGCTCCTTAGTTTATTTATTGCAAGAATTACAACAAAAACCAACTGCAAATTTCATTTTTAGCTCTTCTTGTACGGTTTATGGACAAGCCGAAAAAATGCCCATTACCGAAAATGCACCCGTTCAATTGGCTATGTCTCCTTATGGAAATACCAAACAAATAGGAGAAGAAATCATTGTTGACACAGCAAAAGTTACTGGACTTAACGCCATTTTGTTACGCTATTTTAATCCAATTGGAGCGCATCCAACGGCTGAAATAGGAGAGTTGCCTTTGGGAGTTCCTCAAAATTTGGTGCCGTTTATTACGCAAACGGCTATTGGTTTACGCGAAAAACTTTCTGTTTTCGGGAGTGATTATCCAACAATTGACGGAACTGCAGTTCGAGATTATATTCACGTGGTTGATTTGGCGAAAGCCCATGTGATTGCAATGAAGCGGTTATTAGAAAATAAAAATCTCGAAAAAGTAGAAACTTTCAATCTTGGAACTGGAACTGGTAGTTCGGTTTTAGAAGTCATTACTGCTTTTGAAAAAGTGGCTGAACGTAAATTAAATTATCAAATTGTAGGTAGGAGAGAAGGTGATATTACCGAAGCTTACGCTAATACCGACAAAGCCAACACTGTTTTAGGTTGGAAAGCATTATCTAGTTTAGAAGATTGTTTGGCTAGTGCTTGGAAATGGGAACAAAAAATTAGAAGCTAGTTTTTCGATTTCCTAATTATCTATTCGATTATCCCCATTTTATATGAACCAAAAAACCGATTTAAAATTAATTATCTGTTTAATAATAGTCGGAATAGTTTGGGGCACCACCTATTTAGGCATTCGAGTAGCTGTTGAAACCATTCCGCCTTGGTTCATTACCTCAATTAGACAAGCTATTGCAGCTCTGATTGTGTTAGGTATTTTGCTTTATAGACGACAGTTGTCTTGGATTGGATGGCGAAATTTAAAATACCAACTTATTCCTTCCTTATTAATGTTGGTAATTGCTAATGGATTTACCACTATTGCCGAACAAACTTTACCAAGTGGATTGACATCAATAATGAGTGCATTGTCTCCTGTAGTTATATTTATTGGTAGCCTATTATTTGGCATTCAAAAACCGAGTTTGAAAGGTTTTGTTGGTGTTTTACTTGGGTTTTCGGGTGTAGTATTTATTTTCAGAAACGGACTTTCGGATATTTTAGACCCCAATTACAAAACAGGAATTCTATTTCTAAGTATTGCTATTTTAAGTTGGTCTGCCGGTACTGTTTATTCTAAAAAACACACACATAAATCCAATAATATTGCTTTGAATCTCTTCTATCAATTTTCTATTTCAGCGCTTATTCAGTTTGTATTGGCGTTCTCTATTTCATCTAATACCGATGTGAGTTCATGGAGTTTCAGAAGCATTTTTGCAGTAGTTTATCTCGCTATTTTTGGTTCTGTCGTAGCTTTTTTCTGTTATCATTATGCCTTAAAAAGAGTAACAGCTGTACAAGTTTCTGTACTGAATTACGTCAATACTATTATAGCTGTTTTCTTAGGATGGCTATTGTTAGACGAAGTTATTACTACTGATTTCATTATTGCCACTCTATTAATTATGTTGGGCGTTTTTATAATCAATTACAAAAAGAAGTAATATTTGGTTCAAATGATTTGATGAATAAGAAAACAATTGTCGGCAGGTTGGCTGACCCTTTTCTGAACTCAAATATTTATTTTTAAAGAAGGCTTTTTAAATTTCCGTTTAAAAAAAAAAGAATACAAATTAGATTATAAAAAAGTTCAAATTTATTGACTATATTCTTTCAATCACGACTCATGTTCAGCCCCAACTACAATTCTAAAAATATGTAAAACCGAAGGAAATAAAGCATCCATAGATTCTTCTGCTCCTTTGGTAGAACCAGGCAATGTCAAAATAAGCGTTTTCCCTTTCATTCCTGCAATCCCACGTGATAGCATAGAATAAGGTGTGCGATTTTGTCCATAATTTCGTGCCGTTTCCATAATGCCAGGAATTTCTCGGTCCAAAAGTGGTTTTATAGCTTCAGGCGAATGGTCTCTTGGCGAAAGCCCTGTACCTCCAGTTAGAATTATCAAGTCCATGTTTTTGTGATACAAATCCAATACTTTTTCTTGTATTCCAATAATATCGTCTGAAATTACCACATAATCCGCTACGCAAATTTTACAAGATTCTAATTTTCGAATAATGGCTTTACCCGCTTTATCCGTTTTTTTACCAGCCGAAATACTGTCAGAACATACAATTACAGCTGCTTTTAAATCGGCACGATAGTGGTCTAAAAAGTCTGATTTACCGCCTTTTTTCTCTAATAATTTAATGGAATGAATTTCGATACCTTTATCAATGGGTTTAAGCATATCATACATCGTTAGTGCCACAACCGACGCACTGTGCATGGCTTCGACCTCAACACCCGT
>CAIRNC010000389.1 GCA_903879875.1 uncultured Bacteroidota bacterium | reverse complement strand
CTTTTATGAATACGCACAAACTGTGAAGGAAGTATACTCTCAAAATGCTTCATCGATTTAAAAGCAATTATCACATTGCCACTATTCGTATACATGTCAGTAGAATTGTTGTCGGCTTTTAAGTAAACAACTTCATCCGATTCAACAAAACGGTAATCGCCATACGATTTTACACAAATGGTAGTGTTTCGATTTTGAACTACTTCTTCAAATCTTAAAATGGCTTTTTGTAATTCGAAAGCATCTAAAGGTTTTTTGATATAATCTAAAACATTACTTTTCAAGGCCTCATAAGCCAACTTTGTGTCTTTTGAAAGTACAATTACCTGCGGATTTATTTTAGCGTAGCGGTGTATTTCGTGTATTATTTTTAGTGATAAACCACTATCTTGATTCGATGGATCAATTTCAAGAACAATAATTTCGGGTTTATGTAATGCTGCTAAAAACAAAGCTTCTTTATGATTCAGGGCTATTCCTACAAGATTATAATTTTCAAAACCTTCAAAAACAGCCTGTGTGTTTAAAGCAGATTGTATTTCGTCATCAATAATTATGTATGAATACTTCATTTAATCAAAAAAATTTGAGCACGGTATAGCATTATAATGGTATAAAAGTAACTTTTTTATTTTAAAAACCAAATTGCCAATGATTGGACTTGTGGTTTTTTAGCATTATAAAACCGAAATAATCTAGTTTTTTTAAGGATTTACGACTAATATTAACCAAGTTATGTGTTTTAAATAAAAAAGACCAACTGAATTTTCAATTGATCATTTTTAAACAAACCGCATTCTTAAAAAGAATTACAAATTAAAAGAAGCGCCTATATTAAACACAAATTGGTTATTATAGTCGTTAATTGCTTTTGTGTCGTATTTTGCAATAGGTAATCCCGCTTCCGTATAGATTCCAAATCCGTCAGTAAAAAAATAACGGAATCCCAAATGTGCGCCAAAATTTTTAAGTCCAAGATCCAATCCAGGATAGATATCCATCGATTTGTCAAGACCAAACACATTCCCAATATTGGCATTAAATCGGGCTTTAAAATCTATTTTATCAACAAATTTTACGTCGCTAACACTGCCTTCGGTGGTGTTTAACAAATAGGATCCTGCAAATCCAAAGGACATGTTTTCTCCTGATCCAAAATCTGTAGAAATGTGTATTCCTGAACCTCCTTTTTGAAAATTGGCTCCTACTTGTGCTTTAATATCTCCTTTGCCTTTATAGGCTTGAGCTTGAGCAAATCCAACAAAAAACAATAATACTAAAGTGATAATTTTTTTCATCTTAAATTTATTTAAAAACAGAAGCAAATATAGCAATTTCTAGAGCTAATTCCTCCCTTTTTCATTTGGGTAAAGCAAGGGCAAGGGTTCGCTTTGGCAAAATTCTTTTGAATCTACATCCAAAATAGTAAGTGGACCTTCAAATGCTGCCCCAGTATCAACATTCCAAACACATTTCATCTGAACTGGAATTGTTTTTCCGATTCGTGTAACAGGGGTGTGTCCGATATAGATTTCCTTGTACAAAGAAAAGCGTTTTGGATACATTGGATCACTGGTTTCCATTGATTTGTCTAATGCTAATGCGGTTTCCCATAAAGTTCGTTCCCAATACAATAGTTTCGGGAAATACTCTGCTGTCACGCCATTCATATTGGTAAATCCAGCATGAACAAAAAGTCTGTTTTGAGAGTCGATGTGATAATTTTCTAATGATTTTAAAAACAAAATATGTTTTTCTTTTAAAGAGTTAGAAACTTTTTTATAGGCTTCTACTGTTGCTTTTCCGCCATGTTTGAACCACATTTCTTCGTCAAAATTTTCGGTATTCGATTCCAACCAATCCAAAAATAATTGATCATGATTACCCCGAATAAAAACACAATTATTTGTTTTTGAAATTGCTATCAAAAAATCCAAAACTTCAGGCGATTCACTCCAACCGTCAACATAATCGCCAAGAAAAATTAATTTATCTGTTGCAACTACTTTGGCTCGTTCTAAAATTTGTTTTAATGCCCGAAATCCCCCATGGATATCACCTATAACGAGTGTTCTCATTCTGATTTTTAAATAATTATTATGCAAAATAACGGAAAACAATTTACATTTTATTAGTTCCATGAAAAGGAGAATTGGCTAGGATTGATTTTAATAAAAATAATTGTTTACTTTTGAAATTAGTAATCGATATGCTAACAAACAATTACTTATGAAAAAAGGTCTTCTCCTACTCGCTCTATTAACTTTTTATAGTGGTTTTGCTCAAAAAATAGTATCCCAAAAAATTGCCGAATTGGTTGCGATTAATACTCCTTTTATTCATTATTCAGTGCTAAAAAAAATTGAAACCGTTCCTAACAAAAGCATAAGTAAGGTGGTAACAAAAGCTACATTCGCAAAAATCAACACGGTTGAATTGACTGATTTGGTCAACAAGAAACACCAAAATATTGAAGTTGAAATTCCGTATCAAGGACAAATTATTTTAGTTCAATTATATAAAGTGAACCCTTTTTCTGAAGGCTTTCATGTCGATACAGACCAATCTAAATCTATATTATACGAGCCTGGAGTCTATTACAGAGGCATCGTTAAAGGAAATCCAAATTCTATAGTATCCTTTAATTTTTTTAAAGGAGAATTAAACGGCGTTATTTCTAGTGCTGTTTTAGCAAATTTAGTTGTCGGAAAAGTGGCTCAAAAGAACAAATCACCCGAATATATTATCTATTCAGACAGTGATATGAAGGTGAAAAACAATTTTGATTGCCATGTAAAAGATGTTGTGGATTCAGTAACAACGCCTGATTCTAGGAATAGTGTTTCCACTCAAAGTTTAAGATGTGTAACTATGTATTTTGAAATTGACAATAATTTGTATGTTGAAAACGGAAGCGATGTGGCAGCGACTACTAATTGGATGACTTCTGTATTTAATAATGTGCAAACCATTTATACCAACGATGCAATATCGATTTCATTAAAATCACTTTTTATATGGACATCACAAGATCCTTATGAAGGAATCGGCACTTCTTCTTCGGATTATTTGTATAAATTTAATGAAGTTCGACCTGTTTTTGATGGAGATGTTGGACAACTTGTAGGCATAGACGATGGAGGTTTAGGTGGAGTTGCCGTTACAATAAATGGATTGTGCAACCAAAACAATTTCAGCTATTCTGATGTGTCTTTGAATTATGAAACGGTGCCAACTTATTCTTGGACCATAAATGTTATTTCGCATGAATTTGGACATTTATTAGGTTCCAGACACACTCACGGATGTTATTGGAATGGTGATAATACAGCTATAGATGGCTGTGGGCAATCTGCAGGATATACGGAAGGAACCTGTACTCAAGGACCTATTCCCTCTACAACAGATAAAGGAACAATAATGAGTTATTGCCATCTGATTGCAGGAGTAGGCATAAATTTAAATAATGGTTTTGGACCACAACCAGCAGCTGCTATTATTGCTGCAATAAACTCAGGTAGTTGTTTAAGTTCCGATTGTATTAATACTTGCATCAATACTATTTCTGGAATCAACATTACAAATACAAATTCAACTTCTGCGAACATATCATGGACAGATTCAGGAGG
>CAIRNC010000388.1 GCA_903879875.1 uncultured Bacteroidota bacterium | reverse complement strand
TTGCAGCTTTTATTGATGCTGAGCATGCATTCGATAGAAATTATGCCGAAAAATTAGGCGTTGATATAGAAAACTTAATCATTTCGCAACCGGATAATGGGGAACAAGCCCTAGAAATTGCCGAAAACTTAATTCGTTCTGGAGCGATTGATATTGTTGTAATTGACTCGGTGGCGGCTTTAACGCCAAAAAGCGAAATTGAAGGCGAAATGGGTGATTCTAAAATGGGATTACACGCTAGATTAATGTCGCAAGCATTGAGAAAATTAACAGGAACTATTAGCAAAACACATTGTACGGTATTTTTTATCAATCAATTGAGAGAGAAAATTGGCGTAATGTTTGGAAGCCCAGAAACAACAACTGGTGGAAATGCCTTGAAGTTTTATGCTTCCGTTCGTTTGGATATTCGCCGTTCTACTCAAATTAAAGATGGTGATAACGTACTTGGAAATAGAACGAAAGTAAAAGTGGTAAAAAACAAAGTTGCACCGCCTTTTAAAGTTGCCGAATTTGACATCATGTATGGAGAAGGAATTTCTAAAACGGGTGAAATACTAGATTTAGCCGTAGAATTTGAAATCATTAAAAAAGCAGGTTCTTGGTTCAGTTATGGAGAAACCAAATTAGGACAAGGCCGAGATGCTGTTAAAGGATTAATCAAAGACAATCCGGAATTAGCAGACGAACTAGAATTGAGAATTAGAGCTTATATAAAAGAAAAAGCCAACGAATAGTTTATTAAATCCTGTTGTAACAAACAGGATTTTTTTTTGTAAGCAACCTTTATGCTATTTTTGTACCTTTGAAATATAAAATGAAAACGTCATGAAAATAAAACTTTTAACACAAACCGTTTTATTGTTAGTTATACTTTTTTCGTGTCAAAGTAATAATGATGAAAGCAATATAACGCCACCAAACACCCTCAATGGAAAATGGACTTTAACTACTATTTCAGGTGGATTTGTAGGAACAAATAGCCATTTTCCGCAAGGTTGGATTACTTGGCATTTTAATGAAAGTAATCATGTTTTGACAGTTGCCAATAATAATTTGTATATGAATCCAATGTATGACGGACTTCAAACGGGTTTGTATAATTTTGAAAATAATTATACACCATCAAATAACAGCGCGACTTCACATTCTTTGAAAATTATAGACAACTTTGAATCATATTACACCATCAATGCGGATACTTTATTTATCAATAACAATCAAATTGCTGATGGCTATCAATATAAACTGATTCGAATGACAAATTGTGATGAAAATTATCTCATTTTTGGTCATTATTATGGCGAATGCGGTGGCGAAAAATGTATAGAAAAATACAAACTAACGTCTGATAAAATATTTGAAGACATCAACGATGTCTATCCAGGCGTAACTCCGTTGACTCCTCCAAATTATGTACAATTGCCGCAAGATAAATTTCAAATCGCAAACGATTTAATGAATTATTTTCCTTCAACACTTTTAAACCAAACCAACCATGTCATTGGAATGCCCGATGCCAGCGATGGTGGTGGCTTGTATATCGAATATCATTTTAATGGCCTAAACAGAGTTTGGTTAATTGATCAATTCAAACAAAATGTACCGGAAGACTACCATAATTTTATGGATAAAGTGAATGAAAAAATTAGTTCAATGCCTTAACTTAAAATTTATCAGGAATAGATTTTATCTAAAATCTCGCCGTCGAGCGTGATTTTTTTTAAATCTTAAACTTTTGATATAAATTTGTGTCTTATAAATCATTAGCTTAGTTTTGTATCAATCAATACAATTATATCATGAAAAAAATAGCCTTACTCTTTATCAGTTTTTTAGTTCTGAACGCTTGTAGTCCTATTGATGATAGTCCAAGAGTTCATTTGGAAGTATTACCTGTTGATAGTTATACTTTGCCACCAACTTTTACTATGGGGGAGACCTATCAAATTAAAATGAAATACAAACGTCCTTCCAACTGCCATTATTACGAAGGTTTCTTGTATCAAAAAGATTTGAATAAACGAACAATTGCTATTGAAACTAGTGTTGCCGAAAACAACAATTGTGTAGGATTAACAGATACTCTTGTGGAAGTGTCATTCAATTTTTATGTAACCAGCAACGGTTCCTACGTCTTTAGATTTTACAAAGGAGATGATGCAGATGGCAATCCTATCTATGAGGAAGTAGAGATTCACGTGGTCTAATTACTTTTTTTGAAACGCCAAAAGTTGATTGTAAATCACGGTTTTTACAGCATCTGTAACTTCTTTTTTGTCGGCTAATGTCTTGCCTAATGTAGGGATGAACTTGTGCGTTTTGGCTCGCATCAAACCTGGACTTCCACTCATAAAAGTATAAGAAAAGCGTTCTTTGTTGTCCGCAAAAGTGATGGGTACAATTGGAATTTGATGTTCTATTGCCAAACGCGTTGCACCATCTTTAAACGTATCTAACAAAATAGATTCGTCTGCAGGCACTCCTCCTTCTGGAAAAATACAGATACTCAATCCCTGATTTAATCTTTTTTGAGCTCTTTCAAAAACTTCCATTCGGCTTCGGTTGCTGCCTCTATCAACCAAAATACAAGTCCGTGTATAGAAAAAACCAAACAATGGAATTTTTGAAAGTTCTTTTTTACCCACAAAAACAAATGGATTTCTAACAACCGCAAGCATTAACATAATATCGGTCATTGAAGTATGATTGGCAACAAACATATAACTTTTGTTGGGGTCTAATTCCTGTTCGCGTTCAATTTTGTAATAAAAACCACACCCAAAAAGTATCACTTTAGCCCAAATTCGAGCCATGACAAAAAAGTAAGGATACCATTTTTCTTTCAAAATAGATACAAACAAAAAAGGGAACATAATAATGATGGGAAGCCCTAACATGAAGTAAAACCATATTCTCCAAAGAATCCAAAAAGTATATTTTAGTATTTTCATATTCCAAATGTAAGAAAACAATATGTACTTTTTAACAAAAAGAGTAACTTTACGGAAATTTTGCATCAGGATAAAATCTAGGTTGCGGTAAATACAAATACAATGTCAAAAATACTTACAGGAATACAAAGTACAGGAACGCCTCATTTAGGCAACTTATTAGGAGCTATTCTTCCTGCTATTGCACTAGCAAATAAACCCGAAAACGAATCTTTTCTTTTTATAGCTGATTTGCATTCAATCACTCAAATTAAAGATGGCACAACATTAAGAGCCAATACATATAGTACCGCAGCCGCTTGGTTGGCATGTGGTTTAGATTTAAATCGTGTGATTTTTTACAGACAATCCGATGTGCCTCAAACAGCCGAATTATCTTGGTATTTGAGTTGTTTTTTTCCTTTTCAACGATTGACTTTGGCACATTCATTTAAAGATAAATCCGACCGATTGGAAGATGTAAATGCCGGATTGTTTTCTTACCCAATGCTGATGGCGGCAGATATTTTGTTATACGATGCTGAATTTGTTCCTGTAGGAAAAGACCAGCTACAACACATCGAAATTACGCGTGACGTGGCCTCAAGATTCAATCATTTGATGGGAGAAACCTTTGTTTTGCCGGAATCATTTATTCAAGAAGACACCAAATATGTGCCTGGAACTAATGGAGGGAAAATGAGTAAATCGGCAAATAATATCATTAATATTTTTTTGGAGGACAAAGCGTTGCGCAAACAAATTATGTCTATTGAAACGGACAGCACACCTTTAGAAGAACCTAAAAATACCCAAACATGCAAGATTTTTGCCATCTACAAACTGTTGGCTACAGAAAAGCAACTGCTAGAAATGGTCGAAAAATATAAAAATAACAATCGTGTTTTTGGTTATGGTCATGCCAAACAAGCACTGTTTGAATTGATTTTAGAAAAATTTGAAAACGAAAGAAAAGTATATTCCTATTATATGGAAAACCTTCCTGAAATAGAAAAAGCCTTAGAATCGGGAGCAGAAAAAGCAAGAGCGGTAGCTGATGGCGTTTTGAAAAGAGTGCGAACCAAGTTAGGTTTTGAATAAAATCTTAAAGTTTATTACCGTAAGCCAAATCTCCAGCATCACCAAGACCAGGAAGAATATAATTTTTTTCGTTCAGTTTTTCGTCTAGTGTAGCAACCCAAAGATGACAATTGTCTGGCAAATGTTTTTCTAAATAAGCAATTCCTACAGGCGCAGCAATTACAACTGCAATATGAATGGTTGACGGTTTGCCTTTTTCGATTAATTTATTAAAAACAGCAACCATCGATTGTCCTGTTGCCAACATGGGGTCGATTAGAATCAAATTTTTGTTGCCAATGTTTGGAACTGCTTGATATTCCACTTTTATTTCAAATGTATCATCGTTATTTGGGTGGTATCGATAAGCAGAAACAAACCCGTTTTCGGCATCATCAAAATAGTTCAAAAACCCCAAATGTAAAGGCAAACCTGCACGAAGAATGGAACATAAAACCAATTGATCTTCAATAGCTGTAGTCTTTTTTACGCCAAGTGGAGTTTGAATCTCGATGTCTTTATAATTCAAATCTTTACTCATTTCATAAGCCATTATTTCTCCAATTCGCTCAATGTTTCTACGGAAACGCATACTGTCATGCTGCACATTTACATTTCTAATTTGTCCTAAAAAATGATTCAGTACACTGTTGGCTTCGGATATATAATGAATTTGCATAAAAAATGTTTAAAGTTTAAAGTTTAAAGTTTCACTGTAAAAGTATAAAAAGTATCTTTGTGTTTCAAAATGTAAAGATATGATTTCAAAATTAGCTTATTCTGTATTTGAACAAAGTATTCACGATTATCATCAATTTGATAATGTAGATCAACCTATTAATAATCCTTTTCCGAAGGATAAATTTGAACATTTATTGTATTTAAAAAACTGGATTGACACTGTGCAATGGCACTTTGAAGACATCATTCGTGATCCAAATATCGACCCAGTTGCCGCTTTAACTTTAAAAAGAAGGATTGACGCCTCTAATCAAGAGCGTACCGATATGGTCGAATATATTGACGGTTATTTTCTTCAAAAAAACAGTCATGTTGTTGTGAAAGACAATGCTAAAATCAATTCTGAAAGTCCAGCTTGGGCTTTTGATAGATTGTCCATTTTGGCTTTAAAAATTTATCACATGAATGAAGAAGTTACTCGAAC
>CAIRNC010000387.1 GCA_903879875.1 uncultured Bacteroidota bacterium | reverse complement strand
TTTCTTTCTCAGAAATTCAAACCATTCATACATCAGAAGGCGATATTCAGGCTAAATTCATCATTGCCGCTGATGGCGCTCTTAGCCCTGTAGCCAAAATTGCCGGTTGGCAAGAAACGCGAAACGTTATTCCCGCTTTAGAATACGAAGTGCAAGTTTCAGATAAAGATTTTGAACGTTTATCAAAAAGGGTGCGTTTTGATTTTGATGCCGTTCCAAATGGTTATGCTTGGTGCTTTCCTAAGAAGAACCATTTGTCTATTGGAGTTGGTGTTTTTGCAAAAACCAAAATCAATTTAAAAGAATATTATTCTGATTATCTTAAAGCGTTAGCCATAGATGAGATTGTAAATGAGACTGCGCACGGTTTTGTTATTCCAGTGTCAGCGCGCACAGACACCTTTGTTAAAAAATATGTTTTCTTAATTGGAGATGCCGCAGGATTTGCTGATCCTCTCACAGCTGAAGGAATTTCAAATGCTATTTTAAGTGGAAGATTTGCCGCTGAGGCAATAATAGAAAGCAAACTTATCCCTGAAACTGCTGCGCAATTGTATCATCAAAAATTGGAAAAAAGCATGCTCCCAGAAATTAGAACTGGTGTGCTCATCTCAAAAATGTTCTACGGAAATCAAACTTTACGGAATGTAATCGTGAAAAAATTTGGGCAAACACTTTCTGAAGCAATGACTGACGTGCTCATGGGAGAACGAACCTATCCAAAAGATTTTAAAAAAACCATCACCAGAAAATTAAAAGGGTGGATATCTATTTAAACCAACAAAAGAAAATAGACATACTTTTGCAATGATTTCTATAATTTTTAATAAAAAAAGCGGTATTTAAACTTCGTAGGTAAGTTCGTTTTTTAAGGAAGCTGGCAGCGGATTTGGCAAAACCTATGACTTCAATTATTTTCCTGCTCGCATCGATTATATTTTTGCCAATAAGAAAATGAAGGTCAAAAACTTTCAGAATTATACCGATATTATCGACTCGGACCATTTTCCCGTTATGGTGCGATTGGCTTTTGAGGAGTAGCAATCCCTTTTTTTTACTTTTTATTGTTGCAATGCTGCTACTTAGCATTAGAATTAATAGCAGTTGTTTTTCTATTGGTTCAGAATATTTTATATATTTGAGAAATAAATAACAGTAGCTATTGTAGCGCAAAGCCAACATGTTTTGGTTTTATTGAATTTGCTTTAGGGCTGGTATTTAAAAGTTGTAAGAAATTTAACAAACAAAACCATAAAAATGAAAAAACTAACTTTTTTAGCAATATTCCCTTTATTGTTATTTTCTTGTAAAAATAAAGATAATATTAAAAATGTTGAAACCGATAAAGCTATAATTGAAAGAGAAATTGACAGTAGTTCTGTAAATATTTCTAAAGAAGATAAAGAGGATTTTCCAATTGTTTCAACTAATATTATTGGATTTGAAAATCACAAAGAATTTGATGGTACCGGTCCATCATTTAAGGCAAAACTTACTTTCAAAAATAACACACTTGAAAAAATAAATACTTTTAAATTACGTTGTTATATCGAAATAAAATTTAAAGATGGTAAATATTATTATGCTCCAATGGATCACGATGAAAGGACAGAAAGAGAAAATAATTATTTTGAACATTCATTTGAAGTTGCAGGATCATTTATGAAGAAAGGTGATATTTGGTTGCCTAATGAAACAAAAGAATTTAAAATATTAGTACAAGGAAGAATTGGTGGATACAATTTTGCTAATAGTTTTTTTGAAAGAACACCAGAAAGCTTAATCTTTGTTTATAAATATACAGCAATTGGTATTGATAATGAATATACAAAAATTGTAGGTAATGATATTATGGAGTTTTGGAAAGATTATCAAATTAAAATAAATTTAAGATGAAATTAAACAATGGTTTTAAAGACGGAATAATTAACATTGACTTTTATGAAAATTCAAGTATAAAAATATTATGGATTTTAAAAGAAGTAAATCACGATGGAGATATTAGTGATTGGGATATGACAAAAATATTGCAAGATATAAAAACTGACAATGGAATAGAATCGGGTTGGGAAAAAACTTTTGGACCAATAGTTCACGCAACTTATGGAATATTAAATAAAAAAATATGGGATGAAATTCCATATTATTATGATAAACCAGAAATTGTGGATGTGTTAAAAATAAATTGCATACATAAATGTTAAAAAAACAGCAGGCGATTCAACTATTCATTTTTCAACTTTGGAAAACGCTTATATTGAAAACAAGAAATTATTATTTGAACAAATAAATGACATAAATCCATCTATTATAATTTATGGAGGAACTTATTATTTATTTGAAAACGATATTGAAGAAAATATAAAAAATAAA
>CAIRNC010000386.1 GCA_903879875.1 uncultured Bacteroidota bacterium | reverse complement strand
GGCAACTAAACAAGCCACTAAAAATGACAACACATCTCGCACTCCTTCGGGGCATCAATGTTTCTGGACATAAAATGATTAAAATGGATCAACTTAAAAAAGCTTTGGAAAGCATTGGGTTTACCGATGTGCAGACATACATTCAATCGGGCAACGTTTTTGTGAGTTCCATTGAAGAAAGTGCAGCAAAAGTTGGTTTTCTAATCAAACAAGAAATAGTAAAATCGTTTGGGTTTGATGTTCCGGTGTTGGTTTTGTCTAAAAATGATTTGATGCAATGTTTTGAAAACAATCCGTTTTTAAAGGATTCTGATGTTGATTTAAAGAAACTATATGTTGCCTTTTTGTCTTCTCAATTGCCCGAAGACAGCATTAGTCAACTCAATTTAAACTTCATCAAACCCGATGTTTTGGCATTAGATAGCACGAAAATCTACATTAAATATGACGTTTCGCCAGCAAAAACAAAACTCGACAACAACTGGATTGAAAAGAAACTAGGCGTGACTTCTACCATTAGAAATTGGAACACTGTTACACAATTGTTGCAACTGTTTAATACAAATTGTGCTTTAGGCAATAAGCCTTAAGCCATAAGCAAAAAACAGAAAATACTTAATTAATTAACCGAACTAGGTTCAAATTTGAAAATTTAAACCACATAGCAACATTTTTAATTATAAATAGAAAGGCGTTTCACTTATCATAGCTATGTAAAATAAAATGCCTTAAAATCTTTCAATAAAAGCGTTTGTTTTAATTCTATGTGGTTTAAAATTAATAATAGTACTGCGGCTGATTGCTAAAAAATGGCTTAAAGCTTAATGCCTAAAGCCTAAAGCATGCAAAAGTTTTTTTTATTGAAGACAAGGAATTAAAATTACTATTTAATTAGTAAATTTGTAACCATTTAAAAATCATAAAACACAAATCATGAGTTCATTTGACGTTGTCATTATAGGTTCAGGACCAGGAGGGTATGTAGCAGCTATACGTTGCTCACAATTGGGAATGAAAACTGCCATTATTGAAAAATATTCAACACTTGGAGGTACATGCCTGAATGTAGGCTGTATTCCTTCAAAAGCATTGTTGTCTTCCTCGCATCATTATAGCGAAATCGCCCATTTTTCGGAACACGGTATCGAGGTTTCGGGCGATGTAAAAGTAAATTTAGAAAAAATGATTGCCCGCAAGCAAGCCGTTGTAGACCAAACATCGGGTGGCGTGAAATTTTTGATGGACAAAAACAAAATCACAGTGCTTGAAGGATTGGGTTCTTTTGTAGATGCGACTCACGTTGCTGTTGCAAAAGCCGATGGAACATCAGAAACTATTGAAGCCAAAAACATCATTATAGCAACAGGTTCTAAACCATCTTCGTTGCCATTTATCAAAATCGATAAAGAAAGAATCATCACTTCAACCGAAGCTTTGAAACTGAAAGAAGTACCAAAACACCTTGTTATCATTGGTGGTGGCGTTATCGGGATTGAATTAGGACAAGTCTATTTACGATTGGGAGCGCAAGTTTCGGTTGTAGAATTCATGGATAGAATTATTCCAGGAATGGATGCTTCATTGTCTAAAGAATTGACCAAAGTCTTGAAAAAACAAGGCATGAAATTCTATGTTTCGCACAAAGTAAAATCGGTGGAAAGAAACGGGGATGGGGTAACGGTTCAAGCCGAAAATGCAAAAGGAGAAACCATCACGCTAGAAGGGGATTATTCTTTAGTTTCCGTAGGGCGTCGCCCTTATACCGATGGTTTGAACGCCGAAAAAGCGGGAGTGAAAATTTCAGACCGAGGACAAGTAGAAGTAAACGATCATTTGCAAACCAATGTTTCGAATATTTATGCCATTGGCGATGTCGTTCGTGGTGCCATGTTAGCCCACAAAGCCGAAGAAGAAGGAACTATGGTTGCCGAAATCTTGGCAGGACAAAAACCGCATATCAATTATAATTTGATTCCAGGAGTGGTTTACACTTGGCCAGAAGTGGCTGCCGTAGGGCAAACGGAAGAACAATTAAAAGCAGCGGGTGTGGAATATAAAGTAGGCAGTTTTCCATTCAAAGCCTTAGGAAGAGCAAGAGCCAGTGGCGATTTAGACGGGTTTGTAAAAATACTTGCCGATGCCAAAACCGATGAAGTTTTAGGCGTTCACATGATTGGTGCTCGTTGTGCCGATTTGATTGCCGAAGCCGTAACTGCCATGGAATTTAAAGCCTCAGCCGAAGACATTTCGAGAATGAGCCATGCTCATCCTACGTTTGCCGAAGCCATAAAAGAAGCCGCTTTAGCCGCCACCGATAACAGAGCATTGCACGTTTAAATAGCGCACTATACTATAGAAACACCCCACAACTTAACATGCCCCAAAAAGTATCAAACTTTTTGGGGCATGTTCATTGACTAGGAGTTTTTGTGAATTTAGTAAAAGTATTTAAATACTAGTAGATTATTTTCTTAGCGATTGTAGTATTATCGTTTGTAGTG
>CAIRNC010000385.1 GCA_903879875.1 uncultured Bacteroidota bacterium | reverse complement strand
TTTTCAAAAATGGCATTGGAAACTTCTAAATCTTTTACGGCAATCCCGATATGTTCTATTTTTCTCATGATATTGATGTTTAAAATTGCATTGAAAACCATTTATAATAGGTTTTAAACTACATACAAAGATAAAAAACTTTGACTTTAAAAACTAGGTTTCGCGTGCAGATACCGTTTGTTTTTAAAGTATAATTTATCAAACACGACTACACATTGACTTTGCAACCAATTTTTAGGTTTTGCTCGTTTCATTGCAACTTAAAAATTGTATTTTTGCCCCATGGAAACAAATAGACAGAAAAAAATAGGTGGAGTTATCCAAAAAGATTTAGTAGATATTTTGCAAGGGGAGATTAGAAAAAACGGAATTTCAAACTTGATAATTTCAGTTTCTAAAGTAGTCGTAACTACAGATTTGTCTGTGGCGACCGTCCATTTAAGTATTTTTCCTCAAGAAAAAGCAGCCGAAACACTAGCCGCAATTAAAACAAATTCGGTTTTAATAAAACACGATTTGTCGCAAAGAGTTCGGTTACAATTACGAAAAGTACCCAATTTGACCTTCTTTATAGATGACTCATTAGACTATATTGAAAAAATAGATAACGCTTTAGCCGCTAAAGAAAACCCAATCGAAAACAGAGATTTGTTAGAACGCAGAAGAAAATCGTAGCTTGAATTTTCCACTCTACATAGCCAAAAGATACCTGAAAAGCGCCAGTAAAAACAACGCTATTAATATTATCAACGGCATTGCTTCTCTAGGAATAATTGTAGGGGCAATGGCATTGTTTGTAGTGTTGTCTGTGTTTAGTGGATTGGTCGATTTTAGTTTGTCGTTTTCCAATTCAATTGACCCCGATTTAAAAATTTCGACAACTGTTGGTAAATCCTTTACTTACTCGGAAGCGCAACAACAAAGAGTCAGAAAAATAGAAGGCATTGCTAATTCTAGCCAAATTATTGAAGAACGAGTGCTTTTTGTTTTTGATGGCAAAGAACAAGTCACTTATCTTAAAGGCGTTGACAGTTTGTTCGACAAGGTGAGCACGATAAAAAAAAGCCTTTTCAATGGACAATGGCTGAAACCCAATACCCGTCAGGTGGTTGTCGGTTACGGAATTTCCGAAAAACTTTCCCTTGGGCTGTATGATTTTAATAATCCTTTAGAAGTCTATGTGCCTAAACCTGGTAACGGAACTATTGAGAGTGCCGATGATGCTTTCAATAAATCGATACTTACCCCCGTTGGCATTTTTGCCATAAGCGAAGAATTGGATTCCAAGTATGTTTTTTCAGATATTGGCTTAGCGCAAGACTTGTTGGGTTATCAGCCCAATCAGATTTCGGGTATAGAAATTAAACTGAAACCCAAGGCTGACGAAGCAAAAGTGGTAAAAGCACTCCAAACCATTTTTAAAAACAATTGTGTTATAAAAAACAGAATGCAACTCAACGATGGGTTGTATAAGATGCTCAATACCGAAAACATTGCTGTTTATTTGATCTTTACATTGGTTATTATTATTGCGCTCTTCAACCTGATTGGTGCTTTAATTATGATGATTTTAGACAAAAAAGGAAACCTAAAAACCCTTTATAATCTAGGCGTTGAAGTAAAAGATTTAAGAAAAATATTTTTGTTTCAAGGCACACTTTTAAGTGTTATCGGAGGTTTAATAGGTTTGTTTTTGGGTGCAATAATTGTCTTAATTCAGCAGCATTTCCAATTGATAATGATTACACCCACATTGTCTTATCCTGTGATATTTTCACTTCAAAACGTGATAATCGTTTTGGTTACCATAGTTTCTTTAGGATTTATCGCTTCATTAATAGCCTCTAGCCGTGTCAGTAAAGGACTTTTGGAATAAAACTCAAGCAAAGAATTAAAGACTTATCTGCAATCAAAACGAATATTATTATTTAGTGCACTAAAGTGCTACAGCAGCTACTACTTTAGCAACCGTAATCGTTCGCATGGCGTCTTCATAGCCCGCTATTTTTTTGTTCCCATAAATTGAAGTGGGCAACAACGGAAATAAATTTCTATCGGAAACCAAAGCAGTTTCTAGCGGTTGATTAAAGGGTAAAAATCCCGTAAATG
>CAIRNC010000384.1 GCA_903879875.1 uncultured Bacteroidota bacterium | reverse complement strand
TGGTTACTTTGGCTATTTTCCAGCTTATGGTATGGGTATGTTGTTTGCTGCTCAGCTGTATAATAAGCTCGAAGAATTATTTCAAGAGTCATTATATGGGAATGAATATTTTAATACGGTAAAAATCTGGTTAACCAACAACTTGTTTGTTCATGGCTCTAGATATAATTTTGCTGAGCTAGTTAATAAATCGACAGGAGAGAATTTAAGTTCTAGCCATTATATCAACATGATGAAGAGGGCTCAGAGTGTTAGATAATATAATAATTTTATTTTATTTTTTGATAAATATAGGCGTAGCAATTTACTATGGCGCAAAAACCACTAAGGGTTATTTTGAGGTACGTAAGAAATATAGTTTAACTACATTGACTGCTACTATGTTTGCTACGGCGGTAGGTGCTTCAACTATTATACTAGTTTCAGATAAATTTTGTGAGCATGGTATAAAGTTCTTTTTTATGCTTAGTGGTAATTATATTTCACAGTTAATTGTGGCGTTATTTATTATTACTAAAATGCAAAAGTGGCTAGGATGCTTAACTCCTGCTGATGTTATAGCTGATATATTCTCACCAAAATTAAAATCTTTGTGTGGTTGGTGCTCAGTTCTTGTATCTATTGGTTTTGTAGCTATACAGCTGCACGCATTTGGTAAGATAATCCAATATTTTTATGGTTTCAAGATGGAGTATGTAGTCATTGTCTGTTCTTTGTTTGTGGTAATTTATACTGCTTGGGGCGGTTTAAATTCAGTAATAAGAACAGATATATTCCAATTTTGTGTAATTATTATAGGTATTATATTTTTAGCAAAAATGGGATTAAATAGTGTTGGTGGTATATCTGCATTGCTTTCAGAGTTACCTGAGGATAAACTTGACTGGAGGTTAAATGATATTGGTGAGTTTAATTTCTTTCTGAATGTAGCCTTAGTCGGGTTTAATCCTTCTTTTCTACAAAGAGTGTTCATTGCTAAGGATATCATACAAGCGCGTAATGCGTCTTTATTGTATAATTTTCTAGCAATGATTTTTTTTATTATTGTTGGTGTTTGTGGACTTGTTGCATGTTTCCACAACCCATCTTTAACTACAATGGTAATTCCTTATTTATCTCAGTTAATTTTGCCAGATGGAGTGAAAGGTTTAATTATAGCTGCAATATTAGCTGCAATAATGTCTACAGCAGATTCAGATCTTAATATTGCTAGCGTGAGTTTGTATAGAGATGTATTTAAGAAAAAAATAAATCAAAATAATATAAAATTTATCAGATGGCTTACATTTTTGCTAGGAATTGGATCTATTGTTATTGCGCTGGCGTTTAATCAAATTATTGACATTTTATTTTTTGTAATTGATTTTTGGGCTGTAACTTTCATGTTTCCTCTAATCTTTGGTATATTGGGGATGGTGATTGATTATAAAAAATTATATATCGTCATTGGTGCTTCAATTTTTGCAATGATTATTTATCAACTATTAGTCGCTAACAAACTTATTAGTTCTAATATTATTGGCTGTGTAGTCAATATTGTAACTTATTTAGGATTTTATTTTTACAAAAAGTATTTGTATGTGGAAAAAAATAAAGAAGCTTCTGTTATTTAAAGAGTTACATGAGTTTCAGTCTCAGTATTTTGGTGTTGTAGGAATAATACATTCTTCTGTACCTTATTTTCTTTGGGAATTTTCTTATGCTGAAAATTTATATATGAATTTAATACATCTTATGGCTGGAGCTATATGTTTTACAGTGTTAATGAAAGAGGATGTCCCTTGTTTATTGAGGAATAATAACTGGCTATGGTACTTAGCATTATTATATAGTTTCCCATTTCAAGGATGTATAATGTTTTTATTGAATATGTCATCATATAATTGGGCGATATATTTTATTACAAGTATAATGTTATTAGTTTTTTTTACAGAGTCTATGCAATTTCTTATATTGTCGATTTGTGGCATCTTCTTGGCTATTCTTTTTTCGTTTTTGTTTATAGATTTTAAAGATATAGTTCATTATCAAAATATGAGCGCAATGATATATATGTACGCAAGTT
>CAIRNC010000383.1 GCA_903879875.1 uncultured Bacteroidota bacterium | reverse complement strand
GCCTTCTACACCGGGTTGAAAGGTCTCGGAGAAATGATTTTTGAGGATTATGAAACGAATAGAAAGAAGAAGATTAAGTAATTAGTGATTAGTAAATAGTAAATAGTAATTAGTAATTAGTAATTAGTAAAGAGTGATTAGTAATAAATAACAATAAAAAATACTAGCGAATTTTGCGTAAAAATTTGCGCTCTTTGCGGTTAAATAAAAAATATGAAAATAGAAAACATAAATACACTGGGCGAATTAATACAATCGGGTTACCAATCCAAAAGCATTAAAGATGAATTGCGTGACAATTTACGTGCTAAAATAATAGCAGGACTACCTGTTTTTGAAGGCGTGCATGGTTTTGAGAATACCGTTATCCCCGAATTGGAGCGTGCTATTTTATCCCGCCACAACATCAATTTGTTGGGACTTCGAGGTCAAGCCAAAACACGTTTGGCACGCAAAATGATTGAATTATTAGATGAATACATCCCAATTGTTGCGGGTTCTGAAATCAACGACGACCCTTTGAATCCCATCTCCAGATTGGCCAAAGACATTATTGCTGATAAGAAGGAAGCCACTCCAATAGCCTGGATACACCGTAGCGAACGTTTTTTTGAAAAACTAGCCACTCCCGATGTCACTGTTGCCGATTTAATAGGGGATGTCGATCCTATAAAAGCAGCCAATTTAAAATTATCTTATGCCGATGACCGAGTGATTCACTTTGGAATGATACCCAGAGCCAACCGTTGTATTTTTGTGATTAATGAGTTGCCCGACCTACAAGCACGTATTCAAGTAGCGCTATTTAACATCCTGCAAGAAGGCGACATACAAATTCGTGGTTTTAAGGTGCGAATGCCTTTAGACATGCAATTTGTCTTCACTGCCAATCCCGAAGATTATACCAATCGAGGAAGTATAGTGACCCCATTAAAAGACCGTATTGGTTCACAAATCCTGACCCATTATCCTGAAACGATTGCCATTGCTAGAACCATCACCCATCAGGAATCCAAATTAGATGCCCAACAATCCGAAACCGTTCATGTACCTTCTTTAGCCAAAGATTTACTCGAACAAATCAGTTTTGAAGCAAGAGAAAGCGAATTTATTGATGCCAAAAGTGGCGTCAGTGCCCGTATGAGCATAACCATGTATGAAAATTTAGTGAGTACTGCCGAACGCAGAGCGTTGCGTGAAGGAAGCACTAACACGACTGTGCGTTTATCCGATTTTATGGGTGTCATTCCCGCCATTACCGGAAAAGTAGAATTGGTGTACGAAGGCGAACAAGAAGGCGCGGCAGTAGTAGCTCAACACCTCATTGGCGATGCCATACATACTTTTTTTCCTGCCTTTTTTCCTAAAATAGAAAAACTAGAACGCGATGCCAATTCCAGCCCTTATGCCAATTTATTGGAATGGTTTTTTGCCGAAACAGGTTTTGAATTACTAGACGATGCCACAGATACTACTTACCAAAAACAATTAGACTCCATACCACCGCTAGAGGCTTTATTAAAAAAATACCAACCGGATTTCCCACAAGAAGACAAGTACTTCCTAAAAGAATTTATCCTTTGGGGACTTGTAGAATACGACAAACTCAGCAAAGATAGAGTAGCAGTGGGCTACCAGTTCAAGGATTTGTATAGCAATTACATTAATAAATTATAAAATATAAACCTGACAG
>CAIRNC010000382.1 GCA_903879875.1 uncultured Bacteroidota bacterium | reverse complement strand
TTTCGATATTTAGGGGATTCCAATTTCTTAAAATACCGTTAATTATAGCATAATATAGATATATATCAAAAAATTGACTGATGTATGTTTTTTGTTGAGGTATTTTTATAATTAGAATCATTATTATCCAATACTTTTATAATTGTGTGAAATGAAATCCACCAAGCAATATTTTCTGTTGTTTTAGCAACAACAATTTTTTATTAAACATTTAAACCAATCATACAAAATGAGAAAAATTATTTTTTTACTATCCATTTGGATTTGCACTTCAACAAGTTACTCTCAAGCTGATAAAGTAATGATAGCGAAGGACAATTCTGGATTTAAACTTAAAGTCAACGGTGTTGATTTTATGATTAATGGAATGAACTGGGATTATTTTCCTATTGGAACAAACTATTCCTATAGTTTGTGGAAACAATCGGACAGTGTTATACAAGAAGCATTAGACGAAGAAATGTCGTTGCTTAAAAATATGGGGGTAAATACCATAAGAGTTTATACAGGTATGCCAAAAAAATGGATTGAGTACGTTTATACAAACTACGGAATTTACACCATGCTGAATCATTCTTTTGGTCGTTATGGACTAACTCTAAATGGTGCTTGGACTCCCAACACTAATTATGAAGATGCTAGTACAAGACAGTTGCTGTTAAAAGAAGCAAATGAAATGGTTGCCGAATACAAGGACACCAAAGGGTTACTGCTTTTTTTATTAGGAAATGAAAATAATTATGGACTGTTTTGGGATGGTGCAGAAACGGAAAACATTCCTATGAAAGACAGAGCGTCAACTAAACGTGCTCATTACTTGTATTCATTATTTAATGAAGCAGCATTGGCAATGAAAAAAGTTGACACTTCTCACCCAATAGCACTTTGTAACGGAGATTTATTGTTTTTAGACCTTATTGCTAGCGAATGTAAAGATGTTGATATACTTGGAACCAATGTATACAGAGGAGTTTCCTTTGGCGACCTTTTTGATCGTGTAAAAAACGAAACGGGTAAACCAATGTTTTTCTCAGAATTTGGATCAGACGCTTTTAATGCAATTTCAAATGAAGAAGATCAAAAAGCACAAGCCTATTATTTAAAAAATAACTGGAAAGAAATATACGAAAATGCTGCAGGTCTTGGAAAAGCTGGAAATTCATTAGGAGGATTTACATTCCAATTTAGCGACGGTTGGTGGAAATTTGGTCAAACCAAAAACTTAGACATTCACGATAATAATGCCTCATGGTCTAATGGTGGTTATCAAAAAGATTATGAAGAAGGTAGCAACAATATGAATGAAGAATGGTTTGGAATTTGTGCCAAAGGACCAACTAATGCCAAAGGGCTATATCAATTGTATCCTCGTTCAGCTTATTATATTTTGAAAGAGGTGCATCAGTTTAATCCGTATACAAGCGGCGCTAACTTACTTTCTTTAAAAACTAAATTTGATGGAATCCAAATCATGGACGCAGTGTTAAAAGCTCGTGGAGACAAAGCAGCCATAGGATCTAATGATAATGAAATTTTAAAAATCAGTAATCTTAGAGCTGAATATACTACTTTTAATACAGGAGGAAGCTTAATTACTACCCCAACGACCGCAGACCCAACTTCTTCAGCTTATCCAAACAAGAAAGGATTTGACCAAATGCAATCCTATTATATTGGTGTTGAGGGAAATCCAGCGCCAAACATGAAAGCGAATGTAAATGTGAATATTCTTGGTCATGTTGCTGATAATCCAATTAATGAGATTTTTTATGAAAATAGAGGTAGAGCTCAAAAAATAATTACTAATAGTGAAGTGATTCAAGTAAACGATGCCAACAGAGTGCAGGTTTATAATGCTTCTTACTCTTGGACAGAAAAAGAGTTTGATTTAAGAGGTTTTTACAGAACGGGTCATTACCATTGGGGTTATGAAGGCGATTTCTTCGGTTTATATCCAGAAGCAAATTACGGACCTAATTTAGACCTTTATAATGGGGAAATATCAGGTTTCGAAATAGATGGTAAAAAAAGTTTAAGTGGCTTAAAAGCTGCTTTCGGACCACAACTTTGGTGGGGTGCAAATCCAGCAGTTTTATTGAAATATAATAGAAAAATTGGAAAAATTGATGCAAGTGCGGTTTATCATGAAGATATCGCTGATGCAGGCGCAGCGCTTACATCTATAGCTATACCTCTTCCAAAAACAAGAAGAGTATCACTTTCATTTAAAACAAAAATTTCAAATTTCGGATTTGAATTAGGTGGTATTTGGGGCGGACAACCTTTAAATGGTAGAACATTCCAAATAGCAGAAGGAAGTGCAGGTAACTATATTACCTACGATGATAAAATTACTGCTAAAGACAATTGGGGAGGAAAAGCAAAAATTACTTTTACAAAAGGTGTTTTTAATTTCTATACTCAAGGAGCAATTATGGGATTAGTTGCCAATGGTGGTGCCCGGGCCAGAGCGTCGCCAGAGGCGACAATTATAAGCGACGACTGTGTGAACAGGGATATCATTTGATGACATCACCTTCATCGTGTCAAAGAAGACAGCGTCAGGAAGTCCACGTCAGTAAAACGT
>CAIRNC010000381.1 GCA_903879875.1 uncultured Bacteroidota bacterium | reverse complement strand
TACTAAAGTAAGATGAGAGGCAATACCCGTAGTATTTAATTTTAAAAGAAAAGACATTAAATAGGCACTTGAATTCGTTACGTTAACAGTACCTATTGCTAAAGTAGGCGAATTTGTATAACCAACAACATAAATATTTCCAGACGTATCAGTTGCTACAGCTTTTGCTATGTCTAGATTGTTTCCAGTAACTGTTTTTTTCCATTGCGCTACACCACTAGCATCAAATGCAACAACAAACAAATCACTATAAAATTTCACATTAGGATTATTAGTATTGGTTAAAGTTATACTATTGTTTATGGCAACAGTGCTTGATACAAAAGAGCCTACAGCTATCACATTGCCATTGGAAAGCGCCAATCCGTTTAGATTATCTTCTAAATTTCCGCCAAAACTTTTGGCCCATTGGAGTGCTCCCGATGCATCCAATTTTTCTATAAAGAAATCCGAAGTTGAACTCGCGTTTGTCAAAATCGTAGTATCAAATTTTAACGAACCACCTTGATAATCTCCACCAGCATACACATTTCCAGCATCATCAACCACTAGTGCTTTCACTGCATCTTTATTTTGCGTTTGATTGGTACTTCCTTTTGCCCACACTACAGTTCCAGTTGAATCAATTTTAACAACAAAAAGAGAGGTTGCTGAAGCGTTAAGTGTAGCAGCTCCAAATGCAATGCTGGTAGAATTGAATGTACCGCCTAGATATATGTTTCCTGAAGCATCGGTAGTTATTGCATTTACAAGATCGTCAGCAGCACCACCAAATCCTTTAGACCAGAGTACATTGCCACTTGAATCATATTTAATTAAATAAATGTCTGACCCGCCTAAATTTGAAATGGACTGACCCACATTGATTGCAGCTTTGAAATGTCCTGTCACATAAACAGCACCATCGACTGTTGCAACAAAATTTGGTTTAGAAGCATCAAAACCAGCACTTCCCAAATGGTCTTTAGACCATACCGTTGCTTGAGCACTTGCAAGAACTCCTGACAATAAGATTCCAATACATACTAATCGAATTGAAAATTTTAGAAAATTTTTCTTCATAATAATTGTTTTTATTTCCCCTGCTCTTTTGGCTTTGCAGGTCTTGCCTTTTTTATTTAAAAATTTCTTAAAACTATTAATTAATTTAATCAAAATTTTAAAAAAACGTATAACTTAAAAATATGTGTCTATAACTACAATTATACAACCTATTTGCTTCTATTACAATACATTAAACAATCGAACATAAATATTTTTTAACCGATTTATGATATAATAAAAACCAACTAAAATTCAGAATAAAAAAGAAACCTTATTAATGTCGTAATTATTAGCAGTTTGAATATATTTTCAAAGATGAGCATAATAAACAACAACAGAATACCCATTAATGGGTATTTTTCAATTATTTTCTAAAGAGGCAAAAATGGCTTGAAAGCCTATAAACAAAGAGAAACTCTTTTTCAATAAAGAAAAAGCATACATTTTAGTAAAAATCACAACATTTTGCGTTTGGTTTTTTTGTCTGTTGATTTTTAAATTTAGGTAGGAATTTTTAAATAGTAAACGTCTTCAATTCCGATGAGAAATTAAAGTCGAAAAATAATATTATT
>CAIRNC010000380.1 GCA_903879875.1 uncultured Bacteroidota bacterium | reverse complement strand
TATGTTGTAGATGCTTTTTGCGGTACAAATGCCGACACAAGGTTAAAAGTACGTTTTGTTATGGAAGTAGCTTGGCAAGCACACTTTGTAACCAATATGTTCATTAGACCTTCTTTATATGAACTAGAAAATTTTGGCGAACCTGATTTCGTAGTTATGAATGGTTCTAAAACAACCAACCCCAATTGGAAAGAACAAGGATTGAATTCTGAGAATTTTGTACTCTTTAATCTTACCGAAAAAGTGCAAATCATTGGTGGTACTTGGTATGGCGGAGAAATGAAAAAAGGAATGTTCTCTATGATGAACTACTACTTACCATTAAAAGGAATGGCTTCTATGCACTGTTCAGCCAATGTTGGTGAAGCGGGTGATGTTGCTGTTTTCTTCGGATTGTCTGGAACTGGTAAAACGACTTTGTCTGCCGATCCAAAAAGATATTTAATTGGTGACGACGAACACGGTTGGGACAACAATGGTGTCTTCAACTATGAAGGCGGTTGTTATGCAAAAGTGATTGATTTGAGCGAAAATAACGAACCTGATATTTGGAGAGCGATTAAAAGAGATGCACTTTTAGAAAACGTAATTGTGGACGAATATGGTGAAATCGATTATTACGACCATTCTATTACGGAAAACTCTCGCGTTTCATATCCAATTTATCATATCAATAAAATTGTATTGCCATCAAAAGCAGGACACGCCAGTAAAATAATATATCTTTCAGCTGATGCATTTGGAGTTCTTCCTCCAGTTTCTATCTTAGACGATGACCAAGCGCAATATCACTTCTTATGTGGTTACACTTCAAAATTAGCTGGAACTGAAAGAGGTATTACAGAACCTCAACCTTCATTTTCACCAGCCTTTGGAGAAGCCTTTTTAACGCTACACCCAACAATGTATTCTAAAACCTTAATTGGAAAAATGAAAGAACACGGTGCAAAAGCTTATTTGGTAAACACTGGATGGAACGGAACAGGAAAAAGAATTTCTTTAAAAAACACCAGAGCCATTATAGACGCTATCATCAATAGCGAAATAGACACGATGCCAACAACGACTATTCCGTTTTTAAATTTAACCATACCAACCCAACTTTCAAATGTTAGCGAAGGTATCTTGGATCCAAGAGACACCTACACTGATACAGCCGAATGGGAACGTAAAGCCAAAGATTTAGCTTCTCGCTATATCAAAAACTTCGAACAGTACACCGATACAGAAGAAGGAAAACGCTTGGTTGCCGCTGGGCCAAAAGTGAGCTAAAAACCAATTTAATCCCTATTAGAAGTTGGTATTCTAATGGGGATTAAATTTTAAACCAACATTTGTAAAAACAAAAAACCGAGCAAATTGCTCGGTTTTCTATTTTAACTACGAATTAATTTGCGGTATTTGATTCGTTTTGGGGTTAAATCACCACCCAAACGTTTTTTCTTATTTTCTTCGTATTCCGAGAAGCCTCCTTCAAAATAATAAACTTCGGAGTTGCCTTCAAAGGCTAAAATGTGCGTACAAATTCTATCTAAAAACCATCTATCGTGTGAAATTACTACGGCACAACCCGCAAAGTTTTCTAAACCTTCCTCCAAAGCTCGTAGGGTATTAATATCTAAGTCGTTGGTAGGCTCATCTAATAATAAGACATTTCCTTCCTCTTTGAGCGTCATGGCAAGGTGCAAACGGTTGCGTTCTCCTCCTGAAAGCATGGATACTTTTTTGTTTTGGTCGCCACCACCAAAGTTAAATCGAGACAAATAGGCTCTTGAGTTCACTTGGCGTCCGCCCATCATTATTAATTCTTGACCATCGGCAAAATTTTCCCAAATGGTTTTATCAGGATTGATATTGGAATGCGCTTGATCAACATAAGCAATTTTCACGGTATCTCCTACTGAAAACTCACCTGCATCAGTTTGTTCTTCACCCATTATCATTCTAAAGATAGTTGATTTTCCTGCTCCATTCGGACCAATAATCCCAACAATTCCTGCTTGTGGCAAAGTAAAATTCAAATTGTCGTATAACAATTTATCTCCAAATGCTTTTGCAACACCTTTGGCTTCAATCACATTTGTTCCTAATCTTGGACCGTTTGGAATGTAGATTTCTAAGTTTTCGTCTAATGCTTTTTGGTCTTCATTTAAGAGTTTGTCATAGTTTTGTAAACGCGCTTTTTGTTTGGTTTGACGTCCTTTTGAACCTTGACGTACCCAATCCAACTCACGCTCCAATGTTTTTCTACGTTTAGAAGCTACCTTTTCTTCCATAGCCATTCGATTCGATTTTTGATCCAACCAAGAAGAATAATTTCCTTTCCAAGGAATGCCTTCTCCCCTATCCAATTCTAAAATCCAGCCTGCTACATTGTCTAAGAAATAACGGTCGTGCGTTACCGCAATAACAGTTCCTGCATATTGAGCTAAATGTTGCTCTAACCACAACACGCTTTCTGCATCCAAGTGATTGGTAGGCTCATCCAAAAGCAAAACATCAGGTTGTTGTAATAACAATCGACATAAAGCCACTCGACGAC
>CAIRNC010000379.1 GCA_903879875.1 uncultured Bacteroidota bacterium | reverse complement strand
TCAGTTTTCCCTTTTTTAATTAAAAGTGAACTTCCTATTTCTAATAATTGTTGATTGATTTGGGAAAGCGAATCGTATATAAAACCAACTCTAGCGTCATTTTTGGGTAAATTTTCAAGAATAGCATCATCAAAAATAAACAAGGGAATAACCTGATTTTTAGATTCTAAAGCGTGAAATAAACCAACATTATCCTCTAATCGCAAGTCTCTTCTAAACCAAAATAGAGTTATTCCTTGTTTATTCATTATTTGGAATTAAAGATTTCATCTACTTTTAAAACCCGGTAATCAAATATTTCTTTCAACTTATTTTTTACGACAAGCGCATTCATAATTCTTCCTAGAAAGCCAAATGGTAAAGCATAATGCACCACATCGGTCATTTTTACTCCATTTCCTTCTGTTTCAAAAAAATGTTTGTGATGCCATAAAGCATAAGGTCCAAAACGTTGTTCGTCAATGAAATAGCTTTTGTCTTTTACGAAAGTAATTTCGGTTGTCCAAGAAAGTTTCAATCCAATAAGTGGAGAAACTTTATACTGAATTATTTGACCAGCATACATTGATTTTCCATCGAAATCGGTGATGTTGAAACCCATTGTTTCAGGAGTTATTTTTTGAAGATTTCTTGGACTCGAGAAAAATTCCCAGCATTCTTCGATACTCGCATTGATATGCTGAACGGTTTCTTTTTTATATACTTTCATTTTTTGTTTTTTCTATTTTTTGAATTAAAATCAAACTCATTAACAACATCGAAAAAGCGTAACCTATATCTTCAATGGGAATTGTTCCCAATCGAATTCCTAAATTTTCCGTATTATTATAAATCACAACTGGCTCATCAATAAAACTACCAGTAAGAATTCCGTTTACAATCCCGAAAGGAATCAGTATTATTAGAAAAGTGATGAAAAAAGTGTTCAAAATATTGGGCACCTTGAAAACGGCAAAAGTCAAAACAAGTACTAAAACACTGTAATTAATGGATGTGTATAATTGATTATAATGAAGAATAATCGTTGGAATCAGTATCAACATCAAAACCCAATAAATTTTATTCACCGTTTTATTTGACAATGAAACCTTTGGATAAAAATATTGAAAAGCAAAATGAATAAATAGACTTGAATAGGGAATGCAGATAAAAAAAAGCCATTCTTCAATTGGCAAACTCCAAAAATCGATACCGGAATGGTATCTTGGGTTAAACTGCCAAACTCCAATTTTTGTAAAAATAATATCCCAAACGATGAAGAAAGTTGCTGTGATAAAAATAGCCGAAAACACCGCTTTCCAACGTTTTATGTATTTCATTCGGTTTTCAAAACTATACGCAAATGGTATAATAAAAGAAGCGATATTCAATATCAGGTATAAGGACATCTTAAATTTTGAAATATTTAAACGGCACAAACAGCATTCCAAAACATTCGCCTTCTTCTTTTCCTAAATGTTTATGGTGCACTTTATGACCTTTTCTTAAGCCAATTAAATATTTGTTTTTGGTGTTTTTAAACAACTTAAATCGCTGATGTATCATCACATCGTGAACAAGAAAATAGCTCATTCCATAAGCGAAAATTCCCAATCCAATAAAAAATCTAAAGTCAAACCCAGCATTAGCTCCAAAATAAAAAAGAAGAATACTTGGGATGGCAAAAATTACAAAAAAAGCATCATTGCGCTCGAACACGTTGGCATATTTTGGTTGGTGATGATCTTCGTGCAAGTACCACAAAAAACCGTGCATCACAAATTTATGTGTACACCAAGTAACACATTCCATAATCAAATAAGTAGCAAGAAAAATTAAAAAAGATATCATTGTATAAAAATTAAAGTGTTAAACAAAGTAATAAATTTAAACCAATTTTAATTTATAAGTAACAAAAGAATTCGCAAATAAAAGCCCTTTGGTATAGTTAGAAACTCGAATTCTCTCAGTGCCAATTTTATGACAAGGGGTTTTTTCTAATTTATTCAATAATTTTTTATAATATACAAAAGCCGTATACACTCC
>CAIRNC010000378.1 GCA_903879875.1 uncultured Bacteroidota bacterium | reverse complement strand
GCACAAACCTACTGTTGGTGTAAAAGTGTAAGTCGTAGTTGCTGTATTGTCAATAGTTGGCGACCATGTTCCTGTGATTGCATTGTTTGAAGTTGTTGGCAAAGCCAATAAACTCGCTCCTGAACAAATTGGTGCTACTTGAGCAAACTCAGGAGTTACATTTGGATTTACTGTGATAGTCATTGTAGTGGATGTAGCACACAATCCAGTCGTTGGTGTAAACGTATAAGTTGTTGTTGCTGTATTGTTTAAAGCAGGTGACCAAGTTCCTGTAATACCATTGTTTGAAGTGGTTGGTAAGGCCGATAAATTGGTTCCTGCACAAATCGGCGCTACTTGTGTAAATATCGGGGTCGTTTTAGAAGCGCATACCGCAAAACTGATATTAGTAGTGCTGCTACCTCCTGTATTGTAAGCCGTTATCGTATAAGTGGATAAAGGACTTGAAACCGTTGGTGTTCCTGTAATGGTGCCTGTACCATCAAGACTTAAACCAGCGGGCAAACTAGGTGTTACACTATAGCCCTGTTGAGATATTTTTCGGATTGTATTATTGTAAATTTCCGAAACATACACATTTCCCATTGCATCAACAGCTAAACCTACTGGGCCGCTAAAACTTGCGTTGGTTCCAATTCCATCGGTTGAACCTGTTGTTCCTCCTGCTAATGTACTGACAACACCTGCCGCTGTAATTTTTCGAATTTTATTATTTGCCCGATCTCCAACATACAAATTACCCCAAACGTCAGTTGCAACACCCATTGGGTCGCTGAAACTAGCATTAATACTTGTACCATCTATACTTCCAGCTGTACCAGAACCTGCAACGGTAGTGACTACACCTGCAGGAGTAATTTTTCTGATTTTATTGCCATCTCGTTCAGCAACATAAACATTGCTTAAAGAATCGACAGCAATTCCAAATGGCGTTTTAAATGTAGCGGAGGTACCAGTTCCGTTCGTTGAAGTGAAAGCACCTGAACCTGCGAAAGTACTTAGTATTCCAGCAGCGGTAACTTTCTTGATTTTAAAATTATATGAATCCGTAATATAGATATTCCCTGACGCATCAACTGCAACTCCAGCAGGTCGATTAAGACCACCCGCTGTATCTACTAAAGTACTTACGACTGCATTTGGAGTAATTTTTCGGATTTTATTATTAAAATAATCTGCCACATACACATTGCCTGAAGCATCTACAGAAACTGAATTTGGAGAATTAAAACTTGCTGCCGTTCCCGTTCCGTCAGTAGCACCTGATATTCCCGAACCCGCAAAAGTGATAACCTCACCTGCTGAGGTAATTTTTCTGATTGTGTTATTGTCTCTATCAGCAACAAATAAATTTCCAGTAGTATCAAGAGCTAAGCCGTTGGGCCAATTAAATCTGGCAGCTGTTCCAGTACCATCTGTTGCTGCGGCAGATCCTGCAACACCTGCAACGGTACTTACATTTTTATAAATAGCATTGGGCACTGCACCACCTGAATTGTTTGGTGTCAATGGCGAAATAGAAGAACCTACTGTGAAAGCTTGTGAACCGGCTGAGTAACTTATGTTTGGAGCTACACTATTTACAACAATATTTAATAAAGAAGTGTTTGCACAAATTCCAGCAGTTGGTGTAAAAGTATAAGTAGTAGTAGCTGTATTATTTAGTGCAGGACTCCATGTACCTGTGATGCCGTTATTGGAGATGATTGGTAAATCATTTAAGCTGCCACCCGAATTAATAGGAGCAATCTGAGTAAAAGTAGGAGTTGAATTAGGAGTTACTGTAATGGTCATTGTGGCGGTGGTTGCACAAAGTCCTGCAGTTGGTGTAAATGTATACGTGGTGGTTTGTAAATTATTTAAGACTGGCGACCAAGTTCCTGTAAATCCATTATTTGAAGTAGTTGGCAATGCTGATAAACTGACTCCAAAACAAATCGGTGAAACTTGTGTAAATGTTGGTGTCACATTAGAGTTAACTGTAATGGTCATTGTAGCCGTAGTGGCGCACAAACCGGCAGTTGGCGTAAATGTACAAGTTGTAGTTGCCGAATTATTTAAAGCAGGTGACCAAGTTCCTGATATAGCATTGTCTGATATGGTTGGTAAAGCAGCCAAACTCGCTCCAGCACAAATAGGGGCTACTTGTGTAAAAGAGGGCGTTACATTTGGATTAATCGTTACTGAAACAGCAGTTCTATTGCTTTCACAAGTTCCAAGTGTTTGTGAAACATAATAGTTTCCTGAAGTTAAACCCGTGTTCGAAGTAAGTGCTGACCCATCGGTGCTGTTTGAATACCATTTTAAATTCGTACCCGTTGCTATTAAATTAGCAACCGTTGCATTACCACATAAACTTTGAGAATTAGCAGATGGAGCCGGAGAATTAACTTCAACATTTACTGCAACACGGTTTGAAGCAATTCCAGGACCAATTTTTTTAATGGCATCATTCATTTGATCAGCAACAATGATAGAACCATCTAACTGGGCCACAACCCCTGATGGGCTAATGAAACCGCTTCCAAGTATTTCTATACCACTACCATCAGCGTTCATTCTTTTTACAGAATTATTACCCATATCGGCAACTAAGATTTTACCATCAGACTGAACAGCCACGCCAAAAGGATATATAAAGCCACTACCTAAAGTGACAATGCCCGTTCCATCAGGATTCATTCTTTTTATAGTATTTGAACCAGAGTCGGCAATAAGGATTTTACCATCAGGTTGTATCGCAATTCCGCTAGGGGAATTAAACCCACTTCCAAGTGAAACAATCCCTGTTCCATCGGCATTCATCTTTTTAATTGCTGTTGAATAATGTTCCGCCACCAAAATAGTACCATCAGCCTGTACATCAACACCAGAAGGATAAGAAAAACCATTAAAAGAAAAAACTCCCGTTCCATCGGAATTAAATCTCTTCACTTTGCCATTAACTCCATCAACAACTAAAATTTTACCATCGGCTTGTAAAGCAATTTCGCCAAGACTTGATAAATAAGAAAGTGAAACCTTATTGCTACCGTCAGCATCCATACGATATAAGCCATAATTATCGGTTACTAATATTTTACCGTCTGGTTGAATGGCAACACCCGTTGGTGTATAAATTCCACTACCTATCGTACTTGTAATTGCAAAACTAGGCGTTAGTTGTTCCACATAGTAAGTCCCATTTGACAAATCGGTATTGCTTGCCAATGGAAAGCCCCCTGAATTGGTTGAAAACCAGTTGGCAGTTGTTCCAACACTTGGTGTACTCACTAAATCTGAAACTTTAGCATTGACACAAATGCTTTGTGTTGCGCTGCTAATTGCACGAACAGTCACTGCCAAACGACTTGGACTTTCGCAGTTTGAATTAGTTTGAGAGGCATAATATGTGGTCCCATCTATTAATACTGTGGACGAGGGCAACAAAGTGCCTGCTGTTGAATCATTGTACCAATTAATATTGGTTCCAGTAACTGTCAAATTGGCTAAAGTAGCAGTTGTACCAGCATACACCTGTGTACTTAATCCCGTTGGTACTGATGTTGCATTTACGTTGATGGTTAAAGTTGTTGTAGGTGCACAACTTCCCTGTGTAGGTGTAAAAGTATATGTGGTGGTTTGTAAATTATTGATATCAGGACTCCAATTTCCTGTAATACCATTGTTGGAAGTAGTTGGCAAAGCTGCTAAATTGGCTCCTGCACAAATATTTGCAATAGGTGTAAAAGTAGGCGTAATAATTGGGTTAACCGTAATACTCACATCCAATCGACTGCTCTCGCAACCGACCGTTTGGGTTACATAATAAATACCAGTTGTAAGTGCAGTTGTCGAAGTAAGTGCTGTTCCAGCCCATGGCACATTGTACCATTTAATATTTGTTCCGGTGGCGACCAAATTGCCCACCGTGGCACCTTCGCAAAAACTTTGAGCAGAAACCGTTGGAGATGATGTTAAACAAGGCGTGGTGGCAAAGATGTATCGAGTTCGGTTGGTGTTTTGTGTACTACATGCAACATTAGCGTGAATATAATATCGAATGGTTCCATTATTTGTTCCTGATGACCATGTTACAGGTGTATAACCATAAGCATATATTACACTACCTGTTGCATTAGTAACGGTAATGTAATCGGAGGATACACTACTACTAAACATATAGTTTTTACCAGATTGTATGACCACATTTGAATATTCTCCTGCATAAGTTTGCGTTGAAATGGTTTCTGCAATTCCTGTATAGGCTGGTGTAAATGTGGTGTTAGGATATAATGTGCCACTTGTACAACCACCAGCTAAAGTGGTAAAACTACCCGCTGAAATCCATGAACTATTGCCAAATCCACAAACAGACCGTACCCAAGCATAATAGGTAAAACTTGGAGTTAATCCATAAGCGTTAAAATAGTTTGTAGTGGTGTAATTGTCAGTTGTTCCCGATGCGTCTGAGGGTGCATTGTTGGTGATTGATAAAAAGCACTGATATCCAGTTGCCAACGATGCCCATGAAAATGAAGCTGTTTGTGAACCAATATTTGAAATACTGATTCCTGTAGGTGCATTGCAATAAGGGACATATTTAACATACTTTGACCTTGTTGAAGTCGATGAACCACATGCTACTTGTGAGTGAATATAGTAGCGAAAAGTGCCGGAAGTAGTGCCGGAATTCCAAGTTAAAGGAGACGATCCTTTTGTAATCACAGTGGTTCCAGCCTCATTGGTAATGGTCAAATAATCGGTACCTGTATTGCTATGAAAAGTATACGTTTTATCGGGCGAAATGGTAATATATGAAAATTGACTGGCCGCACTCGAATTTGTAATTAATTCTAAATTACCTGTGCCAGCAGGGATGAAAGTAGTCATTGGATTTAATCCATAAGTCGCACTATTACAACTTAAATAGATTTCGGGTAATGAGGTAAAAGTACCTCCAGCAACCCAACTGCTCGAAGAGGAACTGCAATTAGATTTCACCCAATAATAATAAACCGTGTTGGCTTGAAGCCCATTTACAAAAATAGGTGAAGTTGAAGAAATGGCTGTTGGTTGTGTGGAGGAAATAGGCGCAAACCCTGTTGTATTTATATATAAATAGTATTGGCTCACAGTCAACGAAGGTGATGATGGTGCAGCTACTGAAATATAAGCCGAATTAGAGGTAATGTGTGCCGCTGTTAAACCAGTTGGAATCCCACATGGAATCACTGTTGTACTTGTGATTGATTTAGCACGAAGTACGGCACCAGAAGTACAGTTTGAATTAGAATGAAAATAGTAACGAACAACTCCTGAATTTGTTCCTGATTCCCATGTTAAAGGCGTTTGCCCCGAGGCATAAACAACTGTTCCTGCCTCGTTTGTAATAGTGATAAAATCGGTTAAATAGTAGCTTTTAAAAACATATTGCTTATTAGCCAAAATGTTTACATTGGAATATTGACTTGTTTTACAATCGGATGCAATTTGCTCTTCGACCCCCGAATAGGTAGGCGAAAATGTAGTGGTTGGATACAATCCGTAAGTAGCACTATTACAAGCTAACGTTGTTAACGTTTTAAAAGTTCCTCCTGCCACCCATGGGCTTTTTGCTGTACCACATTTTGACCTAATCCAATAGTAATAAGTAGTGTTACTCGTTAAACTATCAATAAAATATATATTACTTGTTGTGAAGAAACCTGCTGTTGTATTTGAAGGTGAGGTAGATGCCACCGCATAATACACTTCATAACCACTGCTTGGAGCTGTAACGGGAGACGTCCATGAAACTGATGCCGAATTGGATGAAATATTAATTGCTAAAGGTGAAGAAGGCGAGCCACAAGCGGTTGAAACCGTTTGAATATATCGCGTTCTAGCAACACTGCTGGTGGTGCACGAAGCGTTTAAATGAATATAATAGCGTATCGTTGCGGCAACTGTTGATGTCCAAGTTAAGGGGGTTACTCCGCTAGCATAAATGGCACTTCCTGTTGAATTGGTGATTGTAATGAAATCAGTTGAAACAGAACTCGAAAAAAGATATACATTATCAGTTGAAGGAATATCAATTACTGAATATTCTCCGGGAAATGCATTTGTTGTGATTGTTTCGGCAATTCCATTATTTAATGAGGTATATATAGCACTTGGATACCTTGATCCATTTGTACAACCTCCTGGTGCCGTATTACCCGATGTTGTATTTTCGATTAGATTATAAACAATGGTACTACCTGAACAATTGTATTCGTAAATGGCGAAATAATAAGTGGTCGTATTGCTCAAATTGCTTATTACCACTGAGGTTGCCGCAGCGCCTGAATAAACTACTTGTTGTCCGCTCCCTGCATAAACCGTATTAGCGGTGTAGGCAGTTCCGTTGGTCGGATCGGTAAAACTATTTGTTGAATTAAAAAGAACCAATCGCCCAGCGCCACTTCCCGCAGTTATTGCTTGGGTTAAAGTGGTTGATGCTGGTATAGTATTGCCAAAAGCAGCTTGTGTTAATGGAGCATTGCAACCAGGGACGCCACTGATTGTGATATCATCAATTCCAACACCAGTGGTTCCTGTGGCTCCTAAACTTTCAAATTTTATTCGAATTTGTGAACTCATGTAGGCTGATAAGTCAAACTGAGTTACCGCTGTTAACAATGTGCTGGTTGCAGTTCGGGTCCCTAAAGCAGTATAAGTTAATCCATTATTAGTCGAAATGGAAACTGTGACCACATTCGAACTGCCCGAAGTACCACCAAAAGTTCGGAGTTTAAAGTCGAGAGTTGGAGCGGTATAAGCCACAAAATCCATTGTTGGCGCAATTGTTCTTGACGTAGTCGAAAGCAATTGCAAATAAGTAGTGCCACCAACCGACGTATCTGCCCATGAAATAAAGCCGCTTACATCAGTACGAACGGGTGTAATGGCAACTGCTTGCCCTAAAATGCTTGAAAAGCTAAATAAAAAAGCCAATAGGCTCAACAAAGTATTTTTTGTATTCATAAAAAAAAGTATATCTCGATTATTCTGTTTTTTAATAGGCTTGATGATTTTAGCAAAAAGTTCAATTAAATAAATTTGGTGTAAATATACTTAATTAAGTAAATCTACTATAACATTTTAGCAAATTAAAACAGTGTGTTAATTCCTTATATTTTAAAGAATTAAATATCGCAATAGTTTATTTCAATCCGTTTCTTGGCAATGATTTGTATGCATTTATTTCTTTTGCAAGCTTTTGAGTTGGAATGGCCAATTTTACTAAAATAGCTAAAGAAACTTTATATTGGTTAGCCATCATTTTTACACATCCCATTGGGGCTACTATGGTTGATTATTTGACAAACTAGAGGGAATTAATTTGGGGGAATATAACGGCCAGTTCAGTATTAGAAATAATGTATGTAATAGTTTTAGTTATAGGAAAACTATCCTCAAATAAAACTCTAAAATCATGAAATAATTGATATTTATTGTTTGGTTTGCAACCATCTATTTAAAGAAAAAGCAATATCTTATTCACTAGGCACATAATCCTGAAAAATTTTATAATCCCATTTGAATTTTTTATGACTGTTACCAATTTCGGGAATTAATAATCCAATTCCAGAATCTAGAAGACCAACAGGTAGTAATAAAACAGCAAAACCTCCTGCGTTGATACTTCCAACAACAACCATAAATCCGGATACAATAAAAATAGTAGAAAAAATTGTAGAAACTAAGGATTGGCTTTGTATTTTCACAATTGAAGCTATCGCTATGGTATCATCATCAATTGATAATGTAGCGCCATCAATGATTTTAATTCGTCCTGTATGACTTTTACCGTCGCTGGTTTCAATTCTAACCCTTTTATTCTATCAATAAAACTCGGAATCATTATCCGTTTTTCGGGTTAATAGAATTCCTTTTTTTTGCCCCATTACCGATTGAGTAACGACTAATAACATCAAAAACAGTTTCATTGTATTTTTCATTTGGATTGTTTTTTAAAATTATATTTAATACCAAAGTTCAATAATATATTATCTGCATTGTAATTTATATTGCTCAAAAATCCATCACTATGTCCTTTAGAAGCTCCGTTATAATATTGTATTTCAAAGTATACCGCAGTTTTTTTATTTATAAAATAGTTTAATCCGTAACTTGAATCAAAACTTGAATATTGTTTGGAATAATCAGTTGATAAATTACTCGAGTAATTGCCATAAGTGCTTTTAGTTTCAAAATTATAGGCAAAACCTAGCTTTATATTTGCACTTAAATTTCTGTACAATCTAAATTCCCATTTTATATCAATTGGTACAGAAATTACTGCACCTTTAAAATCACCAAAATATTCATCTGAACCTAAATCGAACCAGCTACCACTATGTGTGTTAGGCTTGTAAAATGACACACCTGTTTCAAAATATTTAATTCTACCTGATAAACTCCAATGTCTCGAACAGTAATATTCAGCCAAAACACCTCCTTGAAAAGTGGTATTAGCATCTCCAATTTGATAAGAAGTAATTTTATTTGTACCGATTTCTGCTCCAAAATACCAATTTTTTTCTGGATTTATATTTGCTGTTTTCTCCTGACCTTGCCCGAAAATAAGGGTTGGAAAAAGAAGTGATAGAAGGATATTTTTCATAATTACAGCTATTATTTTTTAAAACATTTCAAATTCATTTTCATTGCAATTACAAAAACCGAAATTGTGTCTTGCCCAATCACCATAAACACTTATTATTTCATAAAAAGCATTTCGATTCATGCTGATTGTAGAATTTACCAAATTGTAAAAATCATTAGATAAATCATTTTTTGAACTTGCTTGTCCATCAAAATTTGGAAGCAAAGTTGACGTTGGATTGATTTCCGAGGGTTGGGTTTTGTCTTTATTTGTTTTCATCGTTTTGGGTTTGTAAATTTCAATTCAAAAGTACAATTCCCTAAAAAACAAATGTCCTGATTCTTGCAGATGGTATAAATCAGGACAAATTTGTGAGAAACAGGACAATAAAAATCAGCTATTTTCTTTCTTAAATTCTGATGGCGTTTTTTTGGTGAATTTTTTAAACGCACTGTAAAAAGCTGATTTAGAATTGAAACCACATTCTAAACCTATGGCAGCAATGGTATAATCTACATATTCGGGAGCTATTAAATAGTTTTTAGCTTCTTCCACTCTAAATTGATTAATAAAATCAGAAAAATTGTTTCCTGAGTTTAAATTGATACAATGGGATAATTTATTGACCGAAATTTTAGTTTCTGAAGCTAATTTTTCAAGACTAAATTCAGCATCAAGATAAGCACTATTACTTTCAATATGGTTTTTAATGGTTAAAAACAAATCATCGGAAAGGTCATTTGGTTTTATTGAAAACTCCGTTTTTGCATTGCTATTGATTTCAATGGCTTCCCGTAATTGCATTCGTTCGGTCATCAAAGCATAATTAAAAAAACCTTGATAGCCAATCCAATATAAAATAATAGAACAGCTCAATCGCATTGGATAATAGATGAAAATAACCGGATTTATTACTTTATCTAAATTAAGAATAATAGCGCAAACCCACATCAATAGTACGATACTGCCTAAGAACATAAAGTTTTTAAGCCATTTGATATTGTCAAAAGTCAGTACAAATTGATAGAGTTTGGAATAATTAAAAAGCAATATAAACGCTTTTATAAAAATAAATATGGAAAAAATAGCATTGATAATTTCTTCTATTTGAGAATATCGTGCAACGAAAAAACAATCTTTTTCATTATAAAAAAATGGAAACAAAGTGATGCGCATTGCTATTTCAAGCAAGAATAATCCAATGGAAATGGAAACAAAAGAGTATATTTTCTTTTCAACTTTGAGGTAATACATCAAAAAAGTATAGAAAAAAGGAAGTATTAAAACATACCAAGGAATCAATAATTTGTGCATGAAAAAATTCACATTGACATATTGATTGTCCACTAACGTAATTTGTAAGTTGTTAAGCGTCAGAAATAAAACAACTAAATTGAGATAGATAATAGATTTATCCCTGCCATTTTTAGAAAAGGAAGTGGCAATAATAAAAATGGTTCCAAGTACTATTCCTGAAAACATTAAAAATGTGAATAAATATTTTACCATTTATTGGAATGATTTGAGGCTAAGATACTACATTTTTTCAATTCATTTAAGGCGTTAGCAACTCGACCTCTGCATTGGGATTAAACAAATATACCCGTCCAGAGCTGATTTCTAAGCATTCGTAACGTTTGGTGCGCAAGGCTATTTTTTTGAAAATCTTACCGTTATGGATTCTAAAAGTACTGCCGTAGGGAATTTCAAAGACATAATTTTTGTCATTTTGCTGATCAAATTGTTTTAGTGCCAATGCCAAAGTAGCATCGGTATCACTACTAGCCGAGGGGTTTTTAAAATGCCTAGCTAGTAAAGGCAGCAATTGATTAGGGAAAATTTCAGGTCGAATAAACGGAACCATTAGCAACTGAAAACTGTATTTCCATTCGTTACCATGCGGTTTTATTGCCCGTCCAAATTTTTCAAATGCTACTAAATGCGCAATTTCATGAACCAGCGTAATCAGAAATCTGTATTTGTTCAAGGTGCCGTTTACGGTAATCTCATGTTTTCCAGACAATCCTTTTCGATAATCGCCATGACGAGTAATCCGCTCATTTACGATTTTTAAATGCACATTATTCGCTTTGATGAGTTCAAAAACGGGAACAACGGCATGCTCTGGAATATATTTGGATAGAATTTCGCTCAAAAGTAAAATTTTATGGAGTTGACGATGAAACTTGCAACACTTTTCCGTTAAAATATTGATTTCCTGTTAAGGTAAAATTACAGATATAATCAGCCATTTCTTTTGCTGAAAGCGGTGCTTCATAACCTGGAAAAGCTTCTGCAAGCATCTCAGTTTGAACCGAACCTAATGCTAAAACATTAAATGAAATGCCGTGTTCTTTGTATTCTTCTGATAACAATTCCGATAACGTAATTACGGCGCCTTTGCTAGAACTGTATGCCGAAAGCCCTGCAAATTTAAGACTTCCCTGAATGCCCCCCATAGAACTTATAGTCACGACATGGCTCCCTTTTTTCAAAAAAGGCAATGCTATTCTCGTTAAAGCAGCAACGGCAAAAACATTCACTTTATAAATATTTTCAAAGTCCGTAATTGTGGTTTCTGAGAAGGGTTTCAATAATAATGCACCAGCATTGTGCACGATGGCATCTACATTTTTCCATGAAGTAGTTAAGAAACTTTCAACTTTCAAAAAATCATTTTCCTTGGATAAATCAATTGAAAGGCATGTAATGTTTGGGTGTTCTATTAGCACTTGTGGAGTTTTTCGGGATAAAGCCAATACATTATGACCCGCATTGGCAAAAATCAAAGCCAATTCTAATCCAATTCCACGACTTGTTCCTGTAACGATAATATTTTTCATTTGTATGTTTTGGCTAAAGTATAAAAAAATAATTTCTGAATTTATAGGTCTTTAAATAACGCCCATTTTTTTCATTAAAAAGGTAGCGCTTTTGTTTTTACAAATTCCTTCTCGAAGTTTATAATCAAAATGCAAATCGTCATTGATAATTTCAACTTCAAAACAATTGTTTATAAGCTGATTTGGATATTCATTTGTAGTCAAACAAACTTCTATATCGTGTGTTGCTATGGCTCCAATGGCGTTTTTGGCAATCATTTTTTTAACCACTTCAATGGTGCCATTTCGTTTGTCATCGGAATTAGTACCTCTCAAAATTTCATCTAAAAGTACAAAAGCGCGGTTGTTTTCGAGCTTGTCCATTATCAATTTTAAACGTTTGATTTCGGCATAAAAATAAGATTCACTATCGGATAAAGAATCGGACAATCGCATAGACACCAAAATTGGCAATGGGTGAACATTCGCTTTATCGGCACACACCGCAGAACCAATTCCGGTTAACACCATGTTGATGCCAAGACTTCTTAAAAAAGTACTTTTTCCAGACATATTGGAACCCGTAAGTATCATAAACGATTGCGGTTGAAAGTTCACGTCGTTGCCCACTCTCGTATTTTCATTCAATAAAGGATGACTTAAATTGGTGAACGATATTTCAAAATCGGCATTTAATGTTGGGAATGCAAAATCGGGATTGTTGTAGGAGAAATTCGCCAAACTTTGCAATTTATCAAACTCCCCAATCACTTCCATCCAATGTTCTAGAGCGGCTCCATTTTCTTTTTTCCAAGCGATAAAAGACCGTAAAGTATGCAAATGATATAGAAATGTTCCGTTGAAAAGTAAAGTAGTTACAAAATTTCCAACGCTGTCCATTTTGGCAAACAAAGCAGACAATTGCATCAAATGTAAACTTGCTTTTTCGTTTTTATGTTTTAAATGCTGTTGTAAATCAATTAATTTTTCTGATGTAAAGGTTTCCTCTTCAATTTTACGAACTAATAATCCGTAGCTGTTAATTATTTTATCGACGTTCTCGGCATTGTTGATTTCAAGAGTAATTCGTTTATAGAATTTTCCAAAAATAGACATATTGAAAACAAATAGAAAAGAAGTGTAAGACAAATAAACCGATTCGTCGGTTATAAAATAAGCAACTATAGAACCCACAAAAAGTGCGGGAGCAATATAAGTCAAAGCCACACTTTCCTTAGAAATAGGTGCGCTAACCGATTTGCTCCAATGCATTAAAGTGGTAAAAAGCAATCGGTTGTCATTGCTGATTTTGGCAAAAGCCATAAATTCCTGACGCCATTCTAATTTTGCGGTAAGCTCTTTTATAGCCGCTTTATTTTTTAGAATTTCTTCGTTAGATTCAATTGTAAGTAATTGTTTCGCAAGCGTTTTTTTTCCAATATAGGTATTAGTTCGATTTAAATTTTGAAACAAAGAATGGTTGCCAAAAATATCTAAATCATAGGAATAGGGATGAGCAAAATCATTGAATTCTATGCCATTTTCAAACGGATTTTTTTCTCTTTTTAAATATGATATTTCATTCTGGTTGATAGTAACCAGTGCTTGTTTGATTGTTTTTTGTTCGTTTAGTTTATTGTGAATACGCATTAAAACTAAAAAAACAGCCAATAGCACCACCGAAGTGATACCATAAAAACTGTTTTGGGTTTTGATATAATAAAACAAGGAAAGCAACATCAAAACGACACTTGTCAATCTAAAAAAACTAATAGAATTGTAGTTGCTTTTGATTTTTTCTAACGCCTTACTGTGTATTTCTCGATTTGAAATATAAACTTCCATGTTCGTTTTGATTGGCAATAAGGCTGTTTAGAAATTAGGGCTTAAATTGTATTTTTTATAGAAAGCATCTAGTACTTCAACCACTTCGTCTTCGGTATCTACAATTTTGATTAAATCCAAATCTTTGGCACTTACGTTGTTGTACTTTTCGACCAAAACGGCTTTCACCCAATCCATTAAACCCGACCAAAAGTCACGTCCTACAAGAATGACAGGAAATTTAGCCACTTTTTTAGTTTGAATTAAAGTGATTGCTTCAAACATTTCATCTAAAGTTCCAAAACCGCCAGGCATCACGACAAATCCTTGTGAATATTTTACAAATATTACTTTTCGAACAAAGAAATAATCAAAATTCAAGTTTTTATCACGGTCAATATACGGATTAAAATGTTGCTCAAAAGGCAATTCGATGTTCAATCCAACAGAGGCTCCTCCGCCTAAATGAGCACCTTTGTTCCCCGCTTCCATAATGCCCGGACCGCCGCCAGTGATAACACCATAGCCCGCTTTACTGATTTTGAAAGCAATTTTTTCGGCCAATAAATAAAAATGATCTTCTGGTTTTGTTCTTGCTGATCCAAAAATAGAAACACAAGGACCAATGCGCCCCATGGTTTCATAGCCATTTACGAACTCGGCCATAATTTTGAAAATAGCCCAACTGTCGTTGGTTCTAATCTCGTTCCAGGTTTTTTGTTTTAATTTGTCTTGTATTACTTTGTCTTCGTCGTTATCGAAATCTTCTAATCTCATTTTTAATACTTTATTTTAACTATTATTTTGTATTGCTTTTTATAAAAAAACAAACATGCTAAAGTAATTCTTTTTTCAAAAAAGGAGTTGTAAAATGGGATTTATTTTGTTTGCATTTACATACGTTCTTGTTGAGACAAACGAATCATGTACTCTTCATATTTTGAAGTGAACGCCATTTTTTACTATCTAGGAATAAAATTCTGATATGAAGTAAACTAACTGTGATAAATATCCTATCACTCAACATAGTTGATCATCGTTTTGACTTTTTGAAACAATTCAGGAAATTCTATTTTAAATTCCTCGGGTGTCTCGAAAAAATTTTCTAAAATAACGGCTAAAAATTCTACTCCATTTACATAAGCATAGTCTCTAAAATAGTTCGATTCTACTAATTTTTTAATGGTTTCTTCATTTTTTAAATCAAGGATAATTTCATTGTAATAGTCCGAAAAAATAGATGTACTCGAATTGGCCAACCCTTTCTTTTTTAACGATTCAAACAACAATGCGTGAGAAAATTCATGAATTCCAAGATTCAAATTGTTGTTGTCAATTCTTATTCCTTCATAAAAATCTTCCCACGAGAACGCTAAAACATTCAATTTAGGATTGAACTCTCCCAAGTGAATTTCCCCAGTAGTTTGCGAAGTAAATGAAGATGGATATACGATGATAATTTTTATCACCGTGTATAAATATTTTTGCATTCCAAAAGTGAGCATTGTTGAAGTTGATGCTATCAATAATTTCATTTCGAAGGTGATATCCAACTGCTCTCGACTGACAAATTGAAGGCTTTCGACTAAACTTTTAACCCGATGGTCAAAATACAATTGCTTTTTAGGACTTAATCTTCTATAAAAAGTGAAAGTATCACTTAATAATTGTTTGTGGTTTGGGTCTAGTTTTTTAGAAAACAAGTAAAAATGCAATACCAAAGGTTTGTTGAAAAAATACACATAAAACGGTGCAACTATAAGCTGGTACAGGTATAGTATTCCAATAGAAAAAATTAGCACAAATATGTATATACTCAATTGGAGTGGTTTTATTTGTTTGTAAAACTATTGAAATAATTATCAATTGCAATCAAAAATTAAAAAAAGCTTTTGAGTTGTGAAATAGTAGTTTTATAAAACTGCATTATTTAATGTTAGCTGTATTTATCAACGGAACGAAATATTTTATATATTTGAGTGAAATTAATTGAAATCAAGCATTTTATCACTACATCTAAATTCGGTTGAAGGTTGATGAATGTTTTTTGTAACTATTTATCAGCATCTCAAAAAAATCGGGCTATTTAAAAACTTAAATGAATTCAAAATGAAAAAATTAGTACTTTTAATTTCAATTTTTTGTGGATTAAACAGTTTTTCACAAACCCAAAACCCCGATTTGTTTCAAACTTGGTATTTGAAATATGTGCTTTGCAATGATATGATGCCAGTTTTCACGGTTTCGCAAATTACAACAGCCATTCCTCCAACTATCACTTTTACAAATACTACAAATCCTAATTTGCTTCCGTTTACAGGAACGGGTTCTTGTAATTCATTTAATGGCGCGTTTACTTATGATGCAAATTCTCCTTTCCCAATGCAGATTGATTCATATTATTCTACTTTGTTAATTTGTAATACTACAACCCAAAGCAATTTAGAATCTGCTTATTCTTGTTTATTGCATTCACAATTAGTCTATTCCATAACTCCTCAAGGAAGTGGATTATTGCTAACTTTAGGAAATACTTTTATGGGCGAAGCAATATATCAAAATTTTCCATTGAAATACACTGAATTTATAAAAGAACACATTGAACTCTATCCTAACCCTTCAGATACTGTATTGAACTTGATTTACAACCAACTATCCATTTCAAGAATACAAATTATCAATGCTTTTGGGATAACCGTAAAAACGCTAAATAACGGTTTTGAAACAATCGATGTTTCTGATTTGTCGTCAGGAATTTATTTTTTGAAACTAGAAACAGAACACGGAACACTGATTGAGAAATTTTGTAAAAGATAAGAGGATAGGAAATACTTAAAAAGATGAAGAAACTAATATTATTGACAAATTTATTTATTGTGGCAATTGCTTTTGGTCAAAACAATCGAAAAGAATTTACTTTGGAAATTGCAGCTAATGAAACTCAACAATACAAAGTTGAAATTGCTGAAGGTCCGTATTTTGTTAAAGAAAAAATACTTCAATTATATTGTGGTGAAAAAGTATTTATTGAATGTGAAATTGCGAAAGATACAATTTCAAAAATGATAATAGTTGAGAAAAATACCAACCCAGAAAAGACTATTGAGATAGAACTAACTCAAGACAGTCATGATAGAAAAGAGGTTAGTACAATGCTTTTAGTTAAAAATCCGTTCGATAAAAAACTGAATTATAATGCAATAATGTTTACGCCAATAAGTCAAACATGGAAACCAACTAGCATTATTCCTATTCAACCTAAATTACAGAATTTTGAAACATGGCCACATGCTATAATCACGCTTGTATTAAAAGATTGGCGTTTTGAAAATTAATTCAGCTAAAGTTTTTCACGAACATTGAATCTCCCGCTGGTTTTCATTCGCAACTAGCACTTTCTATTGAAATCGAAAACGCTGCGTTTACAACACAGCAATTTTAAAATCCCCTTTCAACAAAGACAACAATTAATAACAAAAAAAGCGGGAGTTCCTCTCCCGCTTTTTGTTACTTCACTAGAATTAACTACTATTACTTATCCCATTAACTCCTTTTTCAAAAAAGGTGCTGTAAAACTCTTTTTGTTTTTGGCTACTTCTTCGGGAGTGCCTTTGGCTACTACGGTTCCGCCACCTTTGCCGCCTTCTGGACCAATGTCTATAATGTAATCGGCTAGTTTTATCACGTCCATATTGTGCTCTATAATCAAGATGGTGTTACCTTTGTCAACCAGTTTATTTATCACGTCCATCAAGACTCGGATGTCTTCAAAATGCAAGCCTGTAGTGGGTTCGTCTAAAATATAAAAGGTGTTGCCCGTGTCTTTTTTAGATAATTCGCCTGCTAATTTTATGCGTTGCGCCTCACCACCAGAAAGCGTGGTGCTTTGTTGCCCGAGCGTAATGTAGCCCAAACCAACATCTTGTAAGGTTTTGACTTTTCGATAGATTTTCGGAATCATGTCAAAAAATGGCACGGCTTCGTCCACTGTCATGTTCAACACATCAGAAATGGATTTTCCTTTGAAACGAATTTCCAACGTTTCACGGTTAAATCGTTTGCCTTGACAGCTTTCACATTCAACATAAACATCGGGTAAAAAGTTCATTTCAATGGTTCTCACGCCTGAGCCTTCGCAGGTTTCGCAGCGTCCACCTTTTACATTAAAACTAAAACGTCCTGCTTTGTAACCCCGAATCATACTTTCGGAAGTCATTGTAAACAGGTTTCTAATTTCGGTAAAAACCTCGGTATAAGTAGCTGGGTTCGAGCGTGGCGTTCGACCAATTGGGCTCTGATCGATATCAATCACTTTGTCGATATGTTCTAATCCTTCAATTTTTTTATACGGTTGTGGTTTTTTAACACCATTAAAATAGAATTCATTCAGAATCGGATACAGCGTCTCGTTGATTAAGGTCGATTTACCACTTCCCGAAACACCCGTTACGCATATCAGTTGTCCCAAAGGCAATTCTATGGAAACGTTTTTCAGGTTATTTCCAGTGGCACCCGTGAGTTTTAGTGTTTTTCCGTTACCCGTTCTTCGGGTTTTTGGCACTTCAATTTTCATTTCGCCATTCAGGTACATCGCCGTTACGGTATGCTGTTTTAAAATTTCGGCTGGCGTTCCTTTGCTGATGATTTCGCCTCCAAATTTCCCTGCTTTTGGACCAATATCAATCACATAATCCGCCCTTTGGATCATATCTTTGTCGTGTTCAACTACAATAACCGAGTTACCAATATCACGCAATTGCTCCAAAGAATGAATCAGTTTTTCGTTATCTCGTTGGTGCAAACCAATGCTTGGCTCATCCAAAATATATAAAACTCCCACGAGTTGCGACCCAATTTGTGTAGCCAATCGAATGCGTTGTGCTTCGCCTCCAGACAATGATTTTGAGCTACGGCTTAAAGCCAAATAATTCAACCCAACATTCATTAAAAATGCCAATCGATCATTGATTTCTTTAATAACTTCGGTTGCAATGGCTTTTTGTTTTTCGGATAAATGGGTATTCAAATCCAGAAACCATTTGGACAATTCAGCGATGTCCATTCCAGACAAATCGGCTATGTTTTGTTCCATTATTTTAAAATACAAGGCTTCTTTTTTCAAGCGACTGCCTTCGCAAACAGGACAGGAAACTTCGTCCATAAATGCCGATGCCCAACGTTTGATGCTAGTTGAACCGCTTTCGTCGTGTTGGTTTTTTATAAAATGCGAAATACCTTCAAATTCAATTTTGTATTCTTTGGTAATTCCTAAAGTTTTTGAGGCAACAGCAAATTTTTCTTTTCCACCATTCAAAATCATTTCCATAGCTTCGTCAGAAATAGTTTCGATAGCATCGGTAATTTTAAAATCGAATTTTTCTCCAATAATCTCCAATTGCTTGAAAATCCAAGAGCTTTTATATTCGCCCAAAGGCAGAAATCCACTCGCTTTTATAGACAGTTTTGGATTTGGAATTATTTTTTTGATGTTAATTTCGTTGACCGTTCCCAAACCGTTGCAATGCGAACAAGCCCCTTTTGGCGAATTGAACGAGAACAAGTTAGGCTCAGGATTTTGGTACGAAATTCCTGTTGTGGGACACATTAAATTTCGACTAAAATAGCGGACGGCATTCGTATCTTGATCTAAAATCATTAAGACATTCTCACCCTGACTCATCGCCGTATTGATACTTTCCATCAAGCGTTTTTCGACAGCTTCGGATGCATCAACTTGCATTCGATCTATCACAATTTCGATATCGTGGGTTTTGTATCTATCGAGTTTCATGCCGACCGTAATGTCTTTTATTTCGCCATTGACACGTACTTTCAAGAAACCTTGTTTGGCAATTTGTTGAAATAACTCGGCATAATG
>CAIRNC010000377.1 GCA_903879875.1 uncultured Bacteroidota bacterium | reverse complement strand
AATGCAGCATAATTCATTAAATCGGAAGCATTTAGAGAGCCACTTCCACAGAATAAATCTTTATCTGTAGTGACATCACTTCGGGATTCGCCTGTTAATAAAATCGAATTAAAATCGGATGTCCATTCCCAAACTAAACCGTGTAGGTCATAAACTCCATAATAATTTTTAAAGGTTTTCCCAATTTCGTTATTGAAAGTTTTTGGTTTTTCATACCAATCTAAAATGTATTGATTGTAGGCTTCTACTTTTCGAGCATCGGCCATATCTTGATTTGCCATTGCCACAAATTCCCATTCATCAACAGTTGCAAGTCTTTTGCCTTGACACTCACAATATGCATTTGCAGCATACCAAGAAACATTTGTAACGGGACTATTTGGCTTCATTTGAGAAGCTAAAATTGTATCGTTTTTCCAATTGTGTAGGTAATTTTCATCTGCAAAAAGTTTTTTTACTTCAGACTTTCTCCATCTTTTGTTTTGTTTTACAAAGGATAAAAAACTGGCATTTGAAACTGGATAAGCATCCATAAGTAAGTTGGTTACTGTAACCACTTCATTTTTTTTGCCGTATAGCGGAATATAACTCCCTCCTTTAGCAAAAACCATCGGTGTTTCCACTCCAAAAGAAACATCATTTGGAGTAGAAACTGATGGGATAGTTATATTTTCTAGAGTATTTGATTCTTTATTTTTAGAACAAGAAACAAACACAATTATGACAAACAGAAAATATAACTTTTTCATGGAAATACTAATTATTTTTTACTTCTAACAGCTTTAACCATTGCCGGTGTAACTTCTTTTTTAGAATTGCCCCAAGTACTGTAAACATAGGTTAACACATTGGCAATTTCATCATCGGTAAGTGTTTGAGCAGTCATAACACTGTTGTATTTTTTACCATTTACAACAATTTCACCAGTTTTACCTTTAAGAACAAATTCAATAGCTCTATTTGGATTTGCATTTAAGAAATCTGATTTTGCTAATGGTGGGAAAGTATTTGGCAAACCTTCGCCAGTTGGTTGATGGCAAGCAAAACAAGTTTTAGCATATATAGATTTTCCCTCTGCAATTCTTTCAACAAGAGTTACTGCTTTTGGTGCTTTTGCACTTACATCATTTGGCATGGTTTGAATTGTTCCTCCTTCTGGATGGTAAACTTCGTCAGATTGTGGTCCAGAGTATACTTTTTTATTAGCTTCTCCTGTAACATTTAGTAAACCTAAACTTCCTTTGTTGAATGTTCTAAATATAGAGTGGTCAACAATAACAAGTGTTCCAGGAGCTTCGACTTTAAAATCTACAATTGCTGCTCCGCCGGCGGGAACTAATGTGGTTTGTACATCATGGTTGATTAAAGTTCCGCCTTCTACATGTACATTATCAAATATTTCTCCAATAACGTGGAAGGAAGAAACCAAGTTTGGTCCACCATTTCCAACAAATAGACGGATAGTTTCTCCAACTTTTGCAGTAAGAGCGTTATCACCAGTTAAGGCTCCCGTTTTCCCATTAAATACAACATAATCTGCATCTTCTTTAATAGCTTTTGCCATATCAAACGGTTGTAATCCTTTTTCGCCATTGGCACCTTTTGTATAAAAATCACCTTGCATGATATAGTACTCTTTATCAACTTTTGGAAGACCTCCTTCTGGTTCAACTAAAATAAGACCGTACATTCCGTTTGCAATGTGCATTCCTACTGGAGCAGTGGCACAGTGGTAAACAAAAAGTCCTTGATTAAGCACTTTGAAAGAGAATGTTACTTCATGTCCTGGAGCTACAAACGAGGATTTAGCACCACCACCTGGGCCGGTTACAGCATGTAAATCGATGTTGTGAGGCAATTTGTTATCAGGATGATTTTTTAGGTGAAATTCAACTTCATCACCAATTCTAGTTCTGATAAAACTTCCAGGAACAGAACCACCAAATGTCCAATATACATATTTTACACCATCGGCCATTTCGCCTTCTTTTTCAATTATTTCAAGATTGACAATTAGTTTTTGTGCGGCTCTATCTCCAACTGGTTTTGGAACAAATGGAGGGGATGTCAATTCGGCATTAACTGCTGGACCTTCTGTTTCTATTTGAGTAGCATCTACTTTTTTGTATTCATCGTTTTGCTTACAACCTGCTAATGCGGCAAGAGCAAAAATAGTTAAAAATATTTTTTTCATGATTCCAATTTATTTTCGTTGTGCTTTTACCATTGCAGGAGTAATTTTCTTATTAGTATTTCCCCAAGAGGCATATACATAAGTCAATACATCTGCTATTTCGTTGTCAGAAAGTGTGCCTTGTGCTGGCATAGGAGTATTATATTTCTTTCCATTTACTATAATTGCCCCAGTTGAGCCTTTTATTACTTGTTTGATAGCACGGTTTAAATCCGCATTCAAATAATCTGATTTTGCTAATGGCGGAAATACTCCAGGTAAACCAGCTCCTGTTGGTTGATGACATGCCGAGCATACTTTAGTATATACTACTTTTCCTGCATTCGGATTTTGCAAAAACTTATTGTTTTTATTGATATTGTTATATTTATCTTTTGTTGTAGTTAAGCTCATTAGTCCAAAAGCTAAAATTACTACAGATGAAACTGTTAGGATTGTTATTTTCATTATTATTTTATTTTAAATATCTATTTTCTTTGTTTAATTTTTTTTATTCTATTTCTAAAGCTTCATCTGTTGGTCTGCCATATTTTATAAAATCATAAATAAAAAGACCTATTCCAACGGTAAACATGGTAGCGCAAATCAAAAGTGTTACAAAGTGGATTTCAGTTTCTTTTTGAGCATCCATAAATTCCATTTTCAGTTTACGTTCCATATATACTTGAACCACACCTGCAACACCAAAGGCTACAGTCATGCCTAATATTCCAATATTTGAAAGCCAAAATGCTGCATTTCCTTGAACGCTGTTGTAGCGTTTTCTTCCAGTTAAATTTGGTAGAGCATAACTAATAATTGCTAAAACAATCATGGCATAAGCACCCCAAAAGGCGTAGTGCCCGTGCATGGCAGTAACTAAAGTTCCATGTGTATAAAGATTTGTTTGTGGTAATGTGTGTGCAAATCCTAATAAGCCAGCACCAATAAAGGAAACAATAGCAGAACCTATAGTCCAGAATAATGCAATTTTGTTTGGATGACTTTTTTCTCCTTTTCTATACATGTTGACTGCAAATAATGCCATGGCAAGGAAAGCTAAAGGTTCTAGTGCAGAGAATATTCCACCAACAATTAACCAAATTTTATTTACACCTATATAATAATAGTGATGACCGGTACCTAAAACCCCTGATAAAAAAGTCAAACCAATAATAACGTATAACCATTTTTCGATAACTTCTTTATCAACACCAGTCAGTTTAATTAATAAGTAAGATAAAATACCTCCCATTATTAATTCCCAAACTCCTTCAACCCATAGGTGAACTACCCACCAACGAAAGAAAGAATCCATTACTTGACTGTCAAACCAAATCATTCCTGGTAAGTAGAGTAATGCGGCAAACAATAATCCCATGGAAAGGACTAATGCGGTTGTTGTTTTGCGTTTTCCTTTGAATAATGTTCCTAGAATTAATCCTAAAAACAGTAAAACATTAATAACTACAAGGAAATCTAATTCTCTTGGAATTTCAAGAAATTTTCTTCCTTCCCAGTGATTAAAGTGGAATCCAACAATGGCTACAACCCCAACAACCGCTAACGATATGAGCTGAACATAAGCCCATTTTACACTTATTAATTCTCGTTGTGCTTCTTCGGGAATTATATAATAAGCTGCACCCATAAATCCAGTTAACAACCAAACAACTAATAAGTTGGTATGTACAGCTCTTGCTGTGTTAAATGGGATAATGTTGTGAAGACCTTGTAACCCAATACGGTCAAAGCCCATGATAAAGCCATAAATTATTTGCAAAGAGAATAGGAGCATGCACAATGCAAAAAACCAATAGGCCACCTTTTGTGATTTATATTTCATTTTTGTTAATTTTAATTATTATTTGCTTTTGCTAATGGAGAAACGATTCGGTCAAAACCATTCAAATCTATTTTTCCAATCCATTTAAAGTAGGCTACAACGGCATCGGCATCGGCTTCGCTCATATTGTAAGCCACCATTTTTCGTCCACGTGGTGCCCACGGTTCTTTGCTCATCAAGACGGCTTTTACATAAACCTCGCCTCGCCGGTCAATTACTTTTGTCAATTCAGGTGCATAATAAGCACCTTCGCCAAGAATAGTGTGACAACCCATACAATTGTTGGATTCCCAAATTTCTTTACCTTTTACAACTTGGGCATCAATCTTGCCGTAGTTGGTTT
>CAIRNC010000376.1 GCA_903879875.1 uncultured Bacteroidota bacterium | reverse complement strand
ATTAGGTGAAAATGAATTATCAAGTGAACTTTGTTGACTTATTGCATAATCACTTGGATTCCTTAGTGTTAAACGACTGAAATCAACACTTAATAATTGTGCCGTACATTGCAAACCAAAAGAAAGTTTATATTTTTTACTAGTTTTAATAGAATAAGAAATTGCTGCCGCAATACTATTTTGGTTAGAAATTCCAATTTTATCATTTATAATTGAAAGTCCCGCACCTAAATTTGTGCCCTCAATTGGAGAAGAAATAGAAACGGTATTCGTTTCTGGCGCACCTTCTAAACCAATCCATTGGGCTCGATGTAAAATAAAAATATTCATTGCACCACGAGATCCTGTATATGCTGGATTAAAATTAAAAGTATTGTGCATGTATTGTGTAAACTGCGCCTCCTGCTGTGCATAGAGAACACTAAAAAAAATCAAAGCAAAATAAGTAAATCTTGATTTCATTATACAATTCTTGTTAGAATACATTTTAACTTTAAAGCAAATTACGACATTTTTTAGAAATAACTCCTTTTTTAGAAATATTTCCACTTTGTAAAAAAATTATTAAAAACAATTCATTAAAAATACAATTCAAATATAAAGTCCTTTTTGATGAATAAATAGTATTTTTGCAATCCATTTTTATAAAGAATTATGAGTTTTATTGACGAAATAAATAGAAGAAGAACTTTTGGAATTATATCACATCCTGATGCCGGAAAGACAACCCTTACCGAAAAATTATTACTTTTTGGTGGAGCTATTCAAGAAGCTGGAGCTGTTAAAAACAATAAAATAAAAAAGGGAGCCACTTCCGATTTTATGGAAATTGAACGTCAAAGAGGGATTTCTGTATCAACTTCTGTTCTGGCATTTAATTATGATGAAAAAAAAATAAACATTTTAGATACTCCTGGACACAAAGATTTTGCCGAGGATACTTTTCGAACTTTAACTGCGGTTGATAGTGTAATTGTTGTAATTGACGTAGCCAAAGGAGTTGAAGAACAAACAGAAAAATTGGTTGAAGTTTGTAGAATGCGCAATATTCCTATGATTGTTTTTATTAATAAATTAGATAGAGAAGGTAAAGATGCCTTTGATTTAATGGATGAAGTGGAACAAAAATTAGGATTAACGGTAACGCCATTAAGTTTTCCTATAGGAATGGGTTATGATTTTCAAGGAATTTACAACTTATGGGAGCAAAACATTAATTTATTTAGTGGAGATAGTCGAAAAAACATCGAAGAAACCATAGCCTTTTCAGATGTGCAAAGTCCCGAATTAGAAAAAATAATTGGGCAAAAACCAGCCGATAAATTACGGGAGGAATTAGAACTAATTGACGAAGTATATCCGAAATTTGATAGAAATGCCTATTTGGAAGGTAATTTACAACCCGTGTTTTTTGGTTCAGCGCTAAACAATTTTGGGGTAAGAGAACTATTAGATTGTTTTGTAGCCATTGCGCCATCTCCACGCCCTAAAGAATCTGAAACACGAGTAGTAAATCCCCAAGAAGAAAAGATGACAGGATTTGTATTTAAAATCCATGCCAATATGGACCCTAAGCACAGAGATAGACTAGCGTTTGTAAAAATTGTTTCTGGTACTTTTGAGAGAAATAAACCTTATTTACACGTACGTCAAAATAAAAACCTGAAATTTTCTAGTCCAAATGCGTTTTTCGCTGAGAAAAAAGAAATTGTAGACATATCGTATCCAGGTGATATTGTTGGTTTACACGACACAGGAAATTTTAAAATTGGAGATACTTTAACCGAAGGGGAGATTATGAGTTTCAAAGGAATTCCAAGCTTTTCACCAGAACATTTTAGATACATTAATAATGCTGACCCATTAAAATCAAAGCAATTAGACAAAGGCATTGATCAATTAATGGATGAAGGTGTAGCTCAACTTTTTACTTTAGAAATGAACAACAGAAAAGTAATTGGTACTGTAGGTGCTCTACAATACGAAGTAATTCAATACCGACTAGAACATGAATATGGAGCAAAATGTACTTATGAAAATTTTCCCGTTCATAAAGCATGTTGGGTCAAACCAAAAGATGCAAAAAGTGAAGAATTTAAAGAATTTAAGAGAATCAAACAAAAATTTTTAGCCAAAGACAAGTACAATCAATTGGTTTTCCTTGCCGATTCTGATTTTACAATTCAAATGACACAAAATAAATTTCCGAATGTAAATTTATTTTTTACATCAGAATTTGATTAATAATAAAATTTTTAGTTAAAAAAAAATACAGAAATTTAAAAATAATTCCATAAAACTACTT
>CAIRNC010000375.1 GCA_903879875.1 uncultured Bacteroidota bacterium | reverse complement strand
TTTGCAAACGAAAATAAATTCACCAACTACGGTAGCTGGAGATATTATCATTCTTGCAAACGGAACCTATTTTGATAGTACTTTAAATATTGGAAAAAGTAATATTACTGTTATGGCTGCAACTCCTGGCGGTGTGTTTTTAAATGGTACCAATGACATTACAATTTCAGGAGACTATATCACTTTTAGTGGTTTTCAGTTTACTTCAGGTGATATAGGTATTAACTATTTACTCAAAGTTGGTGGAAGCCACAACAAAATAACTCAGTTGAATTTTAGTAATTACTCTGCAAAGAAATACATCGAAATTCAAGCAGGTTCTCAATACAATGAAATTTCATACTGTAATATAGAAAAAAAGCCCGCTGCAGCAGAAATTGGTTGTACGATACAAATATCAACATCGTCAGTTATTGGTTATCATAAAATCAGATATTGTTCTTTTCAAAACTATTATGGAGTGGGTGGAGATAATGGAAATGAACCAATACGAATTGGATTGGGAGCTGAATATCTCAATAAATCAAGAACAATCGTTGAATACTGTTATTTTAATAATACGGGACTTGGTGACAGTGAAAGTATATCTGTCAAATGCAAAGAAAATGTGATTCGTTTTTGCACTTTTACCAATCAACAAAATGCGATGCTTTGTTTCAGAAATGGTGATAATAATGTGGCTTACAGTAATTTTTTCATAAATGCAGGTGGAATTAGAGTTAAAGAAGCTAATAATATCTATTGCTACAATAATTATTTCGAGAATTCAGGCGTTGGGAGTTCAGCAGATGCAGTTACTTTTGTTTATGTAGCTCCTTTAGTTCCACCTACACCGGCATCTCCTCGGACATTAAACCTTAATAATATTAATTTTATCCACAATACTTTTTATAATTGTGGTGATATAGATTTAGGAGGTGTTGGAGCAACAAGCAATACTTGGGCTAATAATATTTTTAAAAATAGTTCTGGTGATTTTTTTAAAAATGCAAATTCGGGTACAACTTGGTTAGGAAATATTCGTAGTGGTTCATTAGGCATTTCTATCGCATCTGGAATGACAAATACAAATCCACTTTTAATAACCAATACAAGTGCATATTTTGGATTGTCATCTACTAGTCCTGCTATTGATGCTGCAAGTTCCAGCTATCCTGCTATTTTAGATATTGCAAATATTGATGACGATTCTACTTTAGCATACGATATAAGTGGACAAGCTCGTCCTGCTGCTGTCACTCTTAAAGACGTTGGTTGTGATGAATATACCACCGGAACAACAACCAATCACCCATTAGCTTTAGCTGAAGTTGGTCCCTCCTATTTAGTACTTGCAACAAATTCATTTGAAATAAATGAAAACAACAGTAACCTTTATCCAAATCCAACTAAAGATAGTTTTCAAATAAAATTACCAGCCGGCACTAATATAGGAACTATTAAGGTATATCAAATCAACGGACAACTTATTCAAAAAAAGGAAATAAATTCTACTATACTAGATAATGAAAATATCATTTCATTTGATGTTTCTGAATATAAAAATGGTATTTATTTTGTTTTATTACAAATGGATAACTTTTCTAAAACATATAAATTGATAAAAAATAATTAAGAAAAAACACACAATGAAAAACCCTCCATTTTCTAAATATTTAACTATAATTGTTCTTGCAATACTGTGCAATCATATCGTTTTTTCTCAAGAAAAAAAGAAACCCAATATTCTGTTTATAGCTATAGACGATTTAAAACCTATCTTAGGATGTTATGGAAATACATTAATTAAAACCCCAAATATTGATCGTCTAGCAAAAATGGGAACCGTTTTTAAAAGTAATTATTGCCAACAAGCAGTATGTGGCCCTACAAGAGCAAGTGTTATGACTGGAAAGAGACCTGATTATACTAAAGTTTGGGATTTAAAAACCAAAATGCGTGACATTAATCCAGATATATTGAGTTTACCACAATATTTAATTTCGCAAGGTTATTCAACACAGGGAATTGGTAAAATCTATGATTCTCGTTGTGTCGACAAAAAAATGGATGCACCTTCATGGAGCGTTCCATATTACAATTATTTCAAAACGGAAGAACGATATTATGCTAAGGAAACAGGGATGCCAATATTAGGAGCCTATCAATTGCCTGAAACAAAAGAATTAGCTTTGAAATATACCAAAGAAGGACAAGACAAAGGTTTAACCGACAAAGAATTGGACGATTATGTTTCAAAATTAGTAAAACCATCTGTTGAATGTGCCGATGTTCCTGATAATGCATATAATGACGGAGCAAATGCTTCTCGTGCTTTAGAAATTTTAGAAAATTTAAAATCAGATACAAAACCTTTCTTTTTTGCTGTTGGATTTTCAAAACCTCACTTGCCATTTGTAGCTCCCAAAAAATATTGGGATTTATACAAAAGAGAAGACATGCCTTTAGCTGCTTTTCAAGAGAAATCAAAAAATAGTGTTGATGTTGCCTATCACAATTCAGGTGAAATTAGAGGATATACTGATATTCCTCCATTAGTTTCATTCACTGATCAAAAGGATTTTGGACTGACTTTGCCAATTGACAAACAAAAAGAATTAATTCACGGTTATTATGCTGCAGTTTCCTATACCGATGCTCAAGTAGGTAAATTATTAGATAAACTAGATGCTTTGGGGTTGACCAAAAATACAATAATTGTACTTTGGGGCGATCACGGATGGCATTTAGGAGATCACAACCTTTGGTGTAAACACACTAATTTTGAGCAAGCAACTCGCACCCCAATGCTAATTGCAGCTCCCGGACTTTCGCCTTCTGTCACAAATGCTCCAACAGAATTTGTAGATATTTTTCCAACATTATGTGATTTAGCAGGTGTGAAAATACCTGAAGTTTTAGATGGAAAAAGCCTTAAGCCTTTAATGAACAAGTCGGCAAAATCAGTTAAAGACTATTCTATAAGTCAATATCCACGTAGCGGAACTAAAAGTGAAACCGAACGTCAAGGCTATGCTTCTTCTAAAGTAATGGGCTATTCTTTGAGAGATAAAAGATATAGATATACGATTTGGATGACCAATGATTTTAGAAGCACACAAGCTTTTAATGCCGATTTGATAGTGGGCACGGAATTGTATGATTATGAAAAAGATCCAAATGAAACTAACAATGTGGTGGATGAAAAAGAATATAAAGCAGTTGCTAAAGATTTAAAAGCTAAAATGATTGCTTATTTTGCAACACAAGTAAAATAAATTAATGAAAAAATCGATTTTCTTATTACTCCTATTTTTGGCTTTTTCTTCTAAAGTAAAAGCTGCAGAATATTTTGTAGGATCTATCGATGAGTTCAAAACTGTTTTGGCAAAAGTTATTCCCGGTGATAGCATTATATGGAAAGACGGAAATTATATTGATGTAAAAATTGATTTTAGTCCATTAAACAATGGAACTAAAGAACACCCCATATTTTTAAAAGCACAAACGGCAGGTAAAGTTTCGTTTTCAGGGAGTTCGCAATTATTTATTGGCGGTGATTATCTTGTTATAGAAGGATTGTTATTTGAAGGGAATTGTACATTAGAAACGAATCAAAATGTTATTGATTTTAGATCAAAAGATAAAAAAATAAATAACGAAGCCAACCATAGCCGTCTTACCAATTGCGGGATAATTAATTATTCATTAACAGAAGAAAGTGGTAAAAGAAATTATTATGTAAATCTTATTGGATCCAATAACGAAGTAGATAATTGCACTTTTATTGGAAAAATTAATGCCGGACCAACTTTAGTTGTGGAATACAAGCAAGAAAAAGGTTACGTTCCAGGTAGCGATGTTGCTCCCTCGGCATTTCATCATATCCATCATAATCATTTTGGATTTAGAACCTATTCTTCTAATGGTGGAGAGCAAATTAGAATAGGCACAAGTACAACTTCTTTTACTCACGGATTTAACTTGGTGGAATACAACTATTTTGAAGACGAAAGAATTGAAGCAGAAATTATAAGCAATAAAAGCTGGGATAACATTTATAGATTCAATACTTTTATAGGAAATGATGGCGCGATGGTGCTACGACATGGGCAAAAATGTTTTGTTTATGGAAATTATATAAATGGAAAATCGGGAAGAAACCGAAGTGGTGGAATCAGAATTATAAATCCAAGAAATACTGTTTTTAATAATTATTTAGAAGATATTGAAGGTGGAAAAGGGAATTCAAAAGTTCCTATTTCAATTATGGATGGATTGAAAGATTCTCCATTAAATGGTTATTATCCGGCAGATAATGCACTTGTAGCTTATAATATTGTTGTGAATTCTTATGGACCCGCAATAAAATTGGGAGTTGCAAATAAAGATGTGAGTAAAGTAACTATTGCTCCAAAGAATGTAACTTTAATTGGAAACACGATAATTAATTCGATTGGGAATAATGATTCTCCATTTGAAATTACAGATGTAAAGACAACATTTGATAGTAAAGAAAATCGTTACACTAATGGAAATACATATGAAAGTGGATTTTCGTTAGCAAAACAAAATGATTTTCCATTACAAAATGGAATTTTTGAAGTAAAAACAAGAGTCAATGCTCAAGTCGCAAATGAAATTAATTATCGATTGGCTATTCATAATATTAAATTAACCGATTCTGAAATCACGGAATTTAATCCAAATTGGATTTTGAAAAAGAAGGATGTTGGCGTAAGTTGGATGAAATAAATAAGAACACGAAATGTATAAAATAATTCTATTTTTAGTGGTTTTCGGTTTTGAGATGCAGGCAAAAGAAAAAGTCAATTTAATTTCTTTTCAAAAAAAAGACACCATAAAAACATGTTGTACAGCAAAAATTCCGAGTCGTTACGGAATTAAAAAAGTACAACCAAAAAGCAAATCAAAACTTACAATAACTAATCACGAAGGCATGGTTTGGATTCCTAGCGGAACCTATGCTATGGGCGGCGATAACGACCAAGCACGTCAAGATGAATTTCCAAAACATGCTGTAAAAGTTAGTGGTTTTTATATGGATGTTACCGAAGTTACGAATGCGCAATTTGCAAAATTTGTAGCAGCAACAGGTTATAAAACAACTGCAGAAAAGGATATTGTTTGGGAGGAATTAAAAAAACAATTGCCTCCAGAAACGGAGAAACCGGATTCCGAAACTTTAAAAGCAGCATCTTTAGTATTTGTTCCTACACAAGGCGAAGTTAGTTTGCAAGATTACAGTCAGTGGTGGAGTTGGTCGCACGGAGCCGATTGGAAACATCCAAAAGGAAAAGATAGCGATATTGTAGGAAAAGATAATTATCCTGTGGTTCATATTAGTTGGGATGATGCTAATGCTTATTGCAAATGGGCAGGAAAACGATTACCAACCGAAGCCGAATGGGAATATGCTGCAAGAGGAGGATTAACTAAGAATGTTTACTCTTGGGGTAATGAAAGTGTAGATGAAGGCATGCTACATTGTAACTATTTTCAGGGAAATTTTCCATATAAAAATGAGAGTACTGATGGTTTTGCAGGATCTGCTCCTGTAAAGTCTTTTGCGCCAAACGGCTATGGCTTGTATGATATGGCTGGAAATGTTTGGGAATGGTGTGCCGATAAATACCATAATTTATATTACGAATCGTTAAAAAAAGTTAAAGTGGCATTAAATCCAAAAGGTCCTTTAAAAAGCTTTGATCCTGATGAGCCTTTAGTTGCAAAAAGAGTGATGCGAGGTGGTTCTTTTTTATGTAATGAATCCTACTGTAGCGGCTATCGTGTTTCGGCAAGAATGAAAAGTTCAACTGATTCTTCAATGGAACATTTAGGGTTTAGATGTGTAGCTAATTAATAAAATTACTATGAAAAATTCCTTTTTATTTTTTATTTTATTTGCGTTAACGGCTCAAATATCAGTTGCAAATAGTAATTCGATTTCAAATATATATTTGAAAAATTTTGCTATTGCAAATAAAGATTCGGTCGCTTTGGACAATGCCTATGTGAAAGTACTTCGTGATGGAGCGGCTTGTACTTTAGCAAATACTCCAAATTTTGGAACAAGAATTATTGTTGCATTAAATAAAATAAAATTTAAAAGCAATCGAGGAACAATAAAGATTAAAAGAGGAGAAATTGCCGTTTTTTTGGAAAATGAATTCTATGATTTGCCGAAAGGCTCTTATTTTGAAATTGCTTTAAAAAAGAATCATCCGTCTTTGACACAACCAAGTGAATGGGTTGAACCAACAAAAAATACGGTAATTTATGAAGATGCTGAATTTCGAGTTTTTGAAGAAAGACTAAATCCTGGAGATACACGAGCCTTGCACAGCCACGCACAAAGAGTGGTGGTTCGATTAAATCAAGTGCAATTAACAGATCCTCGCTATTCTCCAAACGGCAAACCTGGAACTGGAATTCAAGTTGCAAACACAGTGAAATTTGCCGAGCCAATGATGCATGTAACCAAAAATCTTAGTGCCATTCCGTTATTTAATATTGTAATAGAATATAAAATTGACCCTAATTAATAAATGAGAAATACCCTTAATAATATTTTTTATGTTTTACTAGTAATGCTTACTAGTGCTAGTTACGCCCAAGAATATTCTAAAGGAAAGTTACTATACAGTAATGCTTTGTCTAATTCGGAATTGGTAAAAGATTGGATTCTAGAAGGTCCAGCAAAAGTGGAATTTAAAGACAATTGTATGCACATCTATTCGCCAAATGAAGAAGGACATCACGTTTTTTGGTGCCCAGTTGATTTTCCTGGAAATTTCATTGCCGAATGGGAAGCCCAAAATCAGGAAATTGACGCCGGATTGTGTATTGTTTTTTTCTCTGCTAAAGGTTTGAAAGGAGAAAATATTTTTGATGCTTCAATGCCAAAACGAATCCTAGGAACCTTTACGGATTATACCAAAGGGGCTATGAATGATTACCATATTTCGTATTATGCAAATGGTCGGGACAATCCAAATCGGGAAACTGCTAACTTAAGAAAAAATAAAGGTTTCAATTTAGTTCAAACGGGAGAAATTGGAATTCCGGTGCATTCGACTGCAATTCATAAAATGAAATTAATAAAACAAGAAGGTAAAATTCTTTTATTTGTAGATGAACGAAAAGTTATTGATTGGACCGATGACGGAATTAAATACGGGAAAATTCTTGAAGATGGAAAAATTGGATTTCGACAAATGCAATGGACCCATTTTGCCTATAGAAATTTTAAAGTTTGGGAAATTCAGTGAAAACAGCAACAAATAAATAACAAAGATTAAATAATTCAACATGAAAAATAAATCGCTATTGCTAATTGGCTTTGCAAGTTTAGTAATAATTACAGCTTCCTCTTTTCAAATTTCGAATTCAAACTTCGAAAAAAATATGGTAGTTAAAGACTTCAATAAACTAAGTACGAAGTATTCTAAGACAGATTTAGCAACTGCTTTATCTGAAAAATTGGATGCTAAAAAACTAGTTGTTGCTTCTTTGACAAATCACGGAATTGTAACATTAAAAGCAACAGCTAAAACTGCTGAATTAAAACCAGATATTTTGTTATTTATTGCCGATGACATGACTTCAATTGATTGTGAACCTTATGGAAATAAAGATGTTCACACCCCTAATTTGGCAAAATTAGCTGAAGAAGGTTTGACTTTTGATAACATGAATAACGCTACAGCCATGTGTGGTCCTACACGTCAAAGTTTATATACTGGATTATTTCCAGTAAAAAATGGTAGTTATCCTAATCATGCTCAGGTTTATGATAACATCGTTTCGGTAGCACAACATTTTAAAAAAATTGGTTACCGTGTTGCATTAATTGGAAAACAACATTATGCACCAATGGCAAATTTTCCTTTTGAATATTTGGGCGGAAGAAATAGCGACAACGGGAAAGGACAAGATGTAGAATTGGCAGATGCTGAAAAATGGATTAATAAAGACACTTCAAAACCGTATTTATTGATTGTTGCTTCAAACCAGCCGCATGGTCCTTGGAATAGAGGCGATGCAAAACAGTATGATGCAGGCAAAATCACAGTGGCTCCTTATATGGTTGACACTAAAGAAACTAGAGACGATTTGATAAAATATTACGCCGAAATCACCTATATGGATAGCCTTGTGGGTACATGTACTAAAATTGTTGAAAAACAGAAAAACAAAGATAACACGCTTTTTCTTTTTGCTAGTGAACACGGAAGTTCAATGCCTTTTGGAAAATGGACTTGTTATAATATGGGATTAAAATCAGCATTTATTGCTCGTTGGCCAAAAGTGATTAAGCCTAATAATAGAACCGATATTTTAGCACAATATATTGATGTTGTTCCAACACTTTTTGAAGCTGCAGGTGGCGATCCAGAAACTTTACGGGGAGATAAAGAAGGAAAAATAAAACTAGACGGAAAAAGTTTTTATGCAACTTTAAAAGGAAAACCTAAAGAAGTTCGGCAATATGTTTACGGTGTACATACCACTAGAGGAATTAAAAACGGATCCGACAATTACCCAGTTCGTTCCATTCAAGATCATAATTATAAACTAATTTGGAATTTAAATTATAATGAACCTTTTTTAAGTTCGGGTTCACAACCAAAAAACAAATTGTATAGCAGTTGGTTGAAATCTTCAAACACTACTCCAAAACAAGCAGCCCATGCTAAGTTATATAGAAACCGACCAGAATTTGAATTGTATAACATCAAAAAAGATGTTTATGAATTAGATAATTTAGATGGAGAAAAATCATTAGCATCAGTAAAAGGTAAATTACTTGATGAGTTAAAAAAATGGATGGCCGATCAAGGTGACAAAGGAATAAAAACAGAAGCCGAAGCATTAAGACATTTAAAAGGTGATACACTAAATTGGAAAACATCAGGAGATTAGTATATTTAACTTTTAATTGCTGCAATATATAACAAATTCAACATGCTAAATCCAAAAATAGTTATTTCATTTCTCTTTATTATTTCGTTTACCAGTAGTTTACAAGCGCAGAATAATTCTACAAAGGATAGTAGTTTTCCAAAAACACTAGCCATTGATGGGCAGGTTTTACAAAAAAATTTGGAACAAATTTCAGCCAACGATCCAGATAAAGTAAAAGCTTTAGCATCATTACTAAAAAAAGCAGATAAATTACTTTTAGAAGCTAAAACCTATTCGGTAATGGATAAAAAACAAATGCCGCCAAGTGGAGACAAACACGATTATATGAGCACGGGGCCTTACTGGTGGCCAGATCCAACTAAGCCAGACGGATTGCCGTATATCAAAAAAGACGGACTTCGTAATCCAACATATTATGATATTACCGATTCTCAAGAATTAGATAAAGTTGAAGAGGGCACCTTAACCTTAGCATTAGCATACTATTTTACACATGAAAACAAATATGCAAATTTTGCATCAAAATTAATTAAGACTTGGTTTTTGGATTCTGAAACACGTCAAAATCCAAATTTAAATTTCGGACAAGGAATCCCGGGATTGAATACAGGTCGTGGAACTGGTATTATTGAAACGCGTGATGTTTACAGGGTTTTAGATGCAGCGATTTTAATTAAAGAAACTCCAAATTGGAATAAAGAAGACCATGAAGCCTTAAAAAAATGGTTTTCAGAATATTTAACCTGGATGTTAGAAAGTCCAATCGGGAAAGATGAAGCAGATTCAAAAAACAATCATGGTACTTTTTTTAGCGAACAAATTATTGCTTTTTCACTTTTTTCAGAACGACCAGAAATATCATTAAATGAGATAGAAATATTTAAAAACAGAATGGAAAGTCAATTAAAAACTGATGGAAGTCAGCCTTTCGAATTGGCTCGAACAAAATCTTGGGGATATGTTAATATGAATTTATTCGGTTATTATTTAATTGCAAAATTAGCTGAAAATGCCAATATTCAACTTTGGAATCAGCAGATTAGTGAAGGTAAAAACATGAGAAATGCGTTGGATTGGATTGTTCCATATCTAAAAAATGAAAAACAATGGGAATATGAGCAAATTCAAAAAATCAGTTATGGAGAAACAATTAGGATATTGAAATTGGCTGCCAAAAAATATGCTAATCCTGATTATGAGGCATTGGCAAAAAAAGTCGATATAAAAACATACCTGTCTGACATTGTCGAATTGACATACTAATAAACTAGAAATATGAATAAATTATTTATCACACTTGTATTTGTTGCATTTGCAACTATTTTCAGTGTTTCTGCTCAAAGTAAAAAAGAAAAAAAAGGCATTTCAAAACCGAATATAATTTACATTCTTGCTGATGATTTAGGTATTGGAGACGTCAGTTGCTATGGTTCAGACAACAACAAAACACCAATTATAGATAAATTGGCCAAGGACGGAATGAGATTTACTCATGGCTACACTGCGCCGCTTTGTGGTCCTTCAAGAGCAATGATTTTAACGGGACGTTATGCTTTTAGGACAGGTGCCGTTAATCAAGATATGGTCGGAGAAATTAAGCCTGAAAACGAAGTTTTAATTCCTTCTGTACTTAAAACGGCTGGATATACTAGTTCATTAGTTGGAAAATGGAGTCAATTTTCTAAAACTCCAAGCGATTTTGGTTTTGATGATTATATTACCTTTCAAGGAAGTGGTTGTTATTGGGCAACTGAAAAAAAGAAATCTGAAAACTACATTGAAAATGGGGTTAATAAAAAGTTAGATGCTTCCACCTACATGCCTGATTTAATGCACGAGCATTTGGTTGATTTTCTAACTGCAAACAAGGAAAAGCCCTTCTTTTTGTATTATTCCATGGTCAATGTTCATGCGCTAGTGCAACGAACTCCTGATAGTAAGCCGGGAAGTGATTTTTATGACGACAATATTGCTTATATGGATAAGTTAGTTGGAAAACTATTAAGTACGCTTGATGATTTGAAATTAAGAGAAAATACGCTAATTGTTTTTATGGGAGATAATGGAACTGCAAATCAATATGCAAGTAGAAGTTCAGTTAGAGGGAAAGTACTTTCAGGTAAAAAGGGTACCATGCTAGAATGCGGAAGTTTAGTGCCAACAATTGCCAATTGGCCTGGAGTTATTGCTGCAGGAAAAGTAAATGAATTATTGATTGACTCAAGTGATCTTTTGCCAACTTTTGCTGAATTGGCTGGTGCAAAATTACCGATAAAGAATGTATTAGATGGGCGAAGTTTTTTGCCTCAGTTACTCGGTATGAAAGGAAATCCAAGAGAATGGATTTTTATTGAATTAGGTAACAAATGGTATGTTCGTGAAGCCACTTGGAAACTAAATAGAGAAGGAGAACTTTTTGACATGAGTAATGCACCATTTGAAGAAAAATTAGTTACTGATATCTCATCCAATAAAGAAGCAAGCCAAGCTTATGCTCGTCTTCAAAAAGTACTTCAAGAATTGAGTCCTGAAAAAGGAATTTTAGACAATGCTGACGGAAGCGGAAGACATGCAAGCAATGTAAATAAGAAAAAAGATAAAAGCGAAAAAAAACCTGAGGAAGAATAATTAATTCGAAATTTTCTTATTCCATTCGCTTACTTTAATTAACTAAAAGCACATAATTCATAAAGTTTTGTACAAATTTTACACCAATAATGGACTTTGAGTTTTATCCAAACCTTTATTTTTACATCTGTTAATTTTATCTTCTTTTTAGAAAATAAAAAATAATCAAACCTAAACCAACCAAAAAAATATGAAAAAAACATTTCTATTGGTTCTATTAATTTTTACTTCAATTATTAATGCACAGACCGATAAATTAAAAATTTCAGGTACAGTTACCGATACACAGGGAAAAACAATACCTAGTGTAACAGTAACTTTTGAAGACACTACGACCACTACCGACTTAGATGGTAATTACACTATAGGTGTAAAAAATTCTACATCTATTATACGTTTCTCTTACTTTGGATATGAACCCCCAATTGTTGTGGTAGGAAAAAATATAATAAT
>CAIRNC010000374.1 GCA_903879875.1 uncultured Bacteroidota bacterium | reverse complement strand
CCTGTTGGAACTAATCCTGGAGCATTGGCTTTAACTTTATCTGCAGATACTCCTGCAAAAGATATTGTCATAGGATTTACAACACCTCTATAAACTACGTTCATTTTATCTGCTGAAATAGTAGCTGAATTTGGTCGAGGAACTACAACATAGTTTCCTTCGAATGGTACAGGAATACTTTTCCCACCTTCTGTAAATTTAAATTCTCCTTTGATAATTCTTTCTCCTACCGCACCAGCTGTCTGAGATATTACCGCTTGTCCATTTTCTATTTTACCTATACCTGGAGTAATGTATGTAGGATGAGTGTCAGGATCATATTTACCTAAAACAACTGTGCCTTTAACAGCTTCTCCTTGAAAGTAAGCATTTTTTTCTAAAACTACAAATCCTTTAAATTTTGAATAAGATGCTGCATCTTGAGCTGCTTTACCCAATAAAGTACTATAGATATCAAATTCATATTTTTTAACATCATTTTGCCATGCAGTCAGTTTTGCTAAAGATGCAATTCCTGGAAAGTGAGCAAAGTGATACTCCAAATATTTTTTTGTTACACCTTCATGATCTTTAATATCTGCTGTATTAAAAGAAGTTTCTAAATTTTTAATAATTGGAGTTAACTTAGAAGCTAATTTTGGTTCGCTAGCAGCAGCAGCTTTCATATCAGCTACGTATTTATTCATTGCTGTTACAATTGCTGTTCCTTTAGCTGAATATCCATCTCCTGCAAACCATGTGTCGTCAATATGAGGTCCTTTATCCATAGATTCATATGGTAATTTACCTGTTTCTTTTTCAACTTCAACACCAAATTTAGCATCAGCTTTTAATGTCTCAACATATTGATAAAATGTTTTAGATATTTCGGCAACTTTATCTGCAGCGTTTTTAGCAGGACCAAATTCTCCAGCATTTTCACTACCTTTTTGATTTATCGTTGCTAATAATGCTTCATTACTTTCTGAAGAAGCTTTATTTGCGTTTTCAAATTTTTCATTCATTAAACCAAAAGCCGATAAAACTTCTTTTGACATATTTAAAGCCAACATTGCGATGAAAACCAAGTACATTAGGTTAATCATCTTCTGTCTAGGGGTTAATTTTCCTCCTGCCATTTTTTCTAATTAGTTTTGTTATTTATAAAATGTATAGTTTTTAAACTAATTATCCTTTGTTACTCATTGCAGAAAGCATTCCACCATAAACATTGTTTAACGATGCAATATTTGCTGTCATTGACTGCATTTGTTCTTTTAATTTATTTGCATTATCTGCAATTTCTTTGTTAGCTTCCATATTTTTATTTGCACTTTCTAATTGGATTTTGTACAAACTGTTCATGGATTCCATTTGTGTAGCAGCTTTAGTCATTTCTTCTGCATATTTTTTAGTAGAAGCCATTGAATCTACTGATGGAGTAATCCCTTTAGATGCAGCTTCGAAGTTTTTAATACTAGTACCTAAACTTGACATTAATTCAACATCAACCTTAGCTTCTTTTAATAAAGTATCTAATTTTTGAGATAACAATCCATTAGCATCTTCTTTTGGTTTTGTTTCTTTTTTACTTTTCTCACCACCTGCTAATTCAGGATATACTAAAGACCAATCCAATTCATGATCAACAGGTTCAAAAGCAGATAAAGCAAAGATTAATGCTTCTGTAATAAGTCCAATTTTCAATAAGATACTAGCACCTGTTATGTGCTCAATTTTGAAAAGTGCACCAATAATAACTACAGCGGCACCCATACCGTATGTAAAATTCATTGTTTTTTTGCTTAAAATTGCCATAATAATAATTTTTAGTTTGTTTAGTTAATTATAAAGTTTATTGATTTTTATTTTTTTGAATTTCCAGTAGTTTGTGTTCCCATGTAATCTTGAACTGTTCTAAATCCAATGTAGCTTCTTGCAGTATCGGCATATTCAAAATCACGAGTGCTAACTTGTAATTGATAAGCAACATCTTTCCAAGATCCACCACGAACAACTTTTCGCATGTTTTTGGTATCTGGTATATTTGGATTCATTGTTGAAACAAATTCATAAGCTCCTGGATCATATGAAGAATCAGTCCATTCAGAAACATTACCAGCCATATTGTATAAATTATATCCGTTTGGATCATACGATTTAGCTTCAACCGTATATAAAGCACCATCAGCAGCATAATCCCCTCTGTTTGGTTTAAAATTAGCTAAGTAACAACCTCTGTCGCTTTTAGCATATGGTCCACCCCATGGATAGGTTCCAGAAGCTAAACCACCTCTGGCAGCATATTCCCATTCAGCCTCTGTAGGTAATCTAAATGAATTAATATTATCTTCGTGTTTCTTTTTGGATTTAATATATGCATTTTTGTTTAAAGTTCTCCATGCACAAAATGCTTTAGCTTGCTTCCAATTTACTCCAACAACTGGATAATCGCTGTATGCATGATGCCAAAAGTAATCATTGTGCATTGGCTCATTATAAGAGTATGCAAAATCTTTTATCCATGTTGTTGTATCAGGATAAATCTGTGTTTGTTCGGTTTTAATAAATTTGCTACGTTTACCAGTTTTTGCTTTTGCTGCGGCTTGAATATCCATCCATGAATAGCGGAATTTTAATTTTGAAACGTCAATTGTTCTAAGTCCGTTATAAGATTCTGCTATTGGAACATACATAGAGTCCATTACTTCCGTGTAAAATTCATCTGGGTATTGAGATGTTCCGGTTTTCAATTTTACTTTGTGGTTTAATTTACGTCCAGCATATTGATCTTCACTTGTTCCAACGCTATAGTAGTTTTCATACATATATTTATCATATGGAGTCATTTTTGCTGGATCAGCATCATTAAATGCATAATCACCAATACTGCCAGAAACTTTACTTCCTTTTGCTTGAGGAGCAGATTTGCCTTTTCCTCCTTTGCCGCTTGTCATACCTTGTTCATCAGCTAATATAGCTAAACGAGTTCTGATCGTCGAATCTTTTACCCATTCTACAAATTGACGGTATTCGCTATTTGTAATTTCTGTTTCATCCATGTAAAAAGAACGAACGGTAACGGTTTTAGTAGGTGCATCACCAACATTAGCTACATCATCATCGGATTTACCCATGATAAATGCACCTCCTGGTACTAATGCCATTCCAAAAGGTTTTTCTGGATTCCATTTTTTTCCTTTAACTCCTACAAGTTCACCTTTGTCACTTGAACCACAGCTGATCATTAAAGACGATAATACTACAAATGCAATGAGCTTCTTCATATAAATTGGGTTATAATATATTTATAATTTAAGGGCGTAAACCTATTTATTATTTTTGAAATAAACAATACTTTATTCAAAAAAACGTGTAAATCCCTAACTTTTTTTTATATAATACTAATATTCATGCTACAAGCAATAATTATATTGTATTTTTTCTTTGTGCTTTCCACCATCTTTCTGGCAATTCTTGGTTGCAAGCTCCCAAATAATCGTCATATGTACATGGTAACAACGTATTTCTTTTTAATTTATTACTTATTTTAGAAATAAATGGTATTTCTATCCACCATCTTTCTGTTTTATTGCTTTTGTAAAAAACAAGTTGCTCTTCTTCTATTGGAACAATGTATTTTAAATACTCTTCTTTACTTCCAAACGGATATTCGTTGGAACGATAATGAAACCCTTCAATAAAATACCAAACAATTTGCGCAATTAAAACAGCTTCTTGTTTTATATTATTATGATTAAAAATGCCAAATAGTGATGTTTTATCACTTATTCCTGCATATCGTGATAAAGAACATATTTCTTTTCCACTAAATCCATTTGGTGCAAAAGTAATAAAATTTCCTGAATCTGACGACATAACAGATGTTAAATCTAAACTTACTAAATCACTATCTCTAAATACAGGCTCTGCAACAGCGATATTGTTTGATAAATCACCTAATCTGTAGGCTTCAAAAAACAATTTTTCCATTAAATCTATTTCCTCTTGTGAATTATAATATGTTTGAAATCCTAAATTACAATAATTAAACAAATTATTAGGTTCATCAATTACAATTTTTGACAGATAACTAGAATTGTTTATTGGTCCGTTATGATTGCCGAAATCAAATTTATTATCAATAGAAACTAAATTAACCATTTGTTCTAGCTCATCGTAACTTCTATATAAAGCATAGGTTAAGTCTTGTGAGCCTCCAATAACAATTGGAATAATTTTAAGTTTCAATAATTTTGATACTACTTCTTGTAACGCATAATAGGTATCGTTTATTGTGTTGCCACTTAAAATATCTCCTAAATCTGCAATGGGCGCATCCCAATTACCTGGAAACAAACCATATATTTCTTTTCTAATATTGTCCAGATTGACATCTTCTAACGACGAAATTGAACCTCTATTGTCTAAAACACCAATTAAAACAATTTTAACAAAATCTAAATTTGGAAAATCTTTTTCGGTATGCACAGCCACTTTGCTCCCCAAATGTTGTGAAGACAATCCTTTTATAAAATCAATAACATCTGTAGATACGGGTGAAAGAAAATCAAAATCCATATTTTATTTCTTTTTTACTGTTGTTGTTTTTTTTACTGCCTCTTTTTTTGAAACTATTTTTTTAGTTGTAGTTGCTTTTTTAATTGCGGTTTTCTTTACAGGTGTCTTTTTGGCAATCATCTCTTGAACTTCCGCCAAAGTCAATTGACTTGCGTCTATATCTTTGCTTAATTCAATTTTAATTTTTCCTTTTGTAATAACGGAACGACCCCAACGAGCTTTTTCTACTAGAATACCTTCTGATTCCCAATTATGGAGTACTTTGTCAATATTTTTTTGAATTTTATCTTCAATTATAGTTTCAATATCTTGCTGAGATAGATTGTTGAAATTGTATTTGGTACTTACATTGATGAAAATACCATTCCATTTTAAAAACGGGCCAAAACGTCCTGTTCCTTTTTGAACCCCTTCTCCTTTATAGATTGCAATAGGCGCATCGGCAAGTAGTTTTTCGTCAATCAGTTCTTGAGCGCGAGGTAAATCAACATTTAGAGGTTCTTCTCCTTTTGGTAAAGAAACAAATAGTGCTCCAAATCGAATGAATGGTCCATAGCGTCCATTGCTAACTTCAATTTCTTCACCTTTATATATACCTAAATTTTTAGGAAGTAAAAACAAATTCAAAACTTCTTCTAGAGTAATGTTTCCTATGTTTTGTTCTTTTAGTAAACTAGCAAATTTCTTTTCCTCATCGTCTGCCGCACCAATTTGTGCCATAGGACCGAATTTCCCTAAACGTACAGAAACGGGTTTTCCTGTTTTTGGATCCGTACCTAAAATTCGTTCGCCACTTTCTCTGTCGGCATTTTCTTCAACATTTTTTACTGTTGGATGAAATCTGTCATAGAATTCCTGCATCATTTTAGTCCACTCAATATTTCCTTCGGCAATTTCGTCAAAATCTTGTTCTACTTTCGCTGTGAAATTGTAATCAAGGATGTTGTCAAAATTTTTGACTAAAAAATCGGTAACTATAGTTCCAATATCTGTTGGAACTAATTTTCCTTTATCGGAACCTGTATTTTCTTTCAGAAGTTTTTCTACAACTTTACCTGATTGCAAAGTGAGTTGGGTATAATTGCGCTCTTGTCCATCTAAATTTCCTTTTTCAACATAATTTCTATTAATTATGGTTGAAATAGTTGGCGCATAAGTGGAAGGTCGACCAATGCCTAATTCTTCTAATTTTTTCACTAACGAAGCCTCAGTATAGCGTGAAGCGGCACGAGTGTAGCGTTCAGTTGCTGTAATGTAATTGTTCGTTAGTTTTTCTTTCACTTTCATTGCAGGTAACATACCTTCTTGCTCTTCATCATCATCATCATTTCCTTCAAGATATACTTTTAAGAAACCTTCAAATTTGATAACTTCTCCAGAAGCTGTAAAAAGTTCATCGTGATTATTGGCTTCAATTTT
>CAIRNC010000373.1 GCA_903879875.1 uncultured Bacteroidota bacterium | reverse complement strand
TTCAAATTATAAACATAAAATATAACAAAATGGATAACAACTTAATTAATGAACAATCTTGGTGGAAAAGAAATTGGAAATGGTTTTTACCAACTTTTATTTTAATGTTTTTGCTTTTTTTTGGATTACTTTTAAGCTCAAGTGTTGACGGAGACCTAACTGATATTTCTCAGGCGTATTCTGATAATTCACTTTATGAAAAGGCTATTGAAAAAACCAAAACAAATAAAAGAGTTCTTGAAGTTATTGGAGAAATTGAACCAATAGATCAATTTGCAATTTTGGAAGGAAATGCGATTTATTCAAACAATCATAATTCAGTTGAATTAACTATAAGAGTAAAAGGAAATAAAGGTAAAGGAAAAATGGATATTTCTGCAAATAAAAATGGAGACGAATGGGAGTATAAAAAAATAAATATAAGAATTAAAGATCCAAAAGAAGAAATTCAAATTGTAAAGTAAAAAATACATCTACTCTACCTTTCATTAAATTTACAATAAATACATTCCCCCTCTATTCCTATACAAAAAAAACCTTTCAACAACATACTGAAAAGGTTTTCCATTATAAACAGTGGGGTGGTTCTGCGTATACATAAAACACTACGTCTGAATATTGATTTGTTTAAGCCTAATCTAATTCGGTTTACTACTAATCGAATTTTGTTTAAACCTAATCTAATTCGGTTTAATACTAATCGAGTTTTGTTTTTGTTTAAGCCTAATCTAATTCGGTTTACTACTAATCGAATTTTGTTTAAACCTAATCTAATTCGGTTTAATACTAATCGAGTTTTGTTTAAACCTAATCTAATTCAGTTTAATACTAATCGAGTTTTGTTTAAGCCTAATCTAATTTGGTTTACTACTAATCGAGTTTTGTTTAAACCTAATCTAATTCGGTTTACTGCTAATCGAGATTTGCTTAAGCCTAATCTAATTCGGTTTACTACTAATCGAGTTTTGTTTAAGCATTAAGCATTTTTTGAGTTTACACGCTATTTTGTCCTGTCTTGCATAGAAATCAATTATATTTGCCAACTTAAATTTTAATCGTGCAGTTATCTCAATATACCAAAGAATTCTCTTATAACTTAAAACTTGCCTATCCTGTAATCTTAGGAATGTTAGGGCATACACTTATAGGAATTGTCGATAATTTTATGGTTGGCAACTTGGGTTCAACGGAATTGGCGGCAGTTTCTTTAGGAAATAGTTTCATCTTTATAGGAATGTCTTTAGGAATTGGTTTTTCAACAGCCATAACACCCTTAATTGCGGAAGCGGATGCCGAAAAAGACGATAAAAAAATCAGAACTACCTTTCATCATGGCCTGCTCCTTTGCACCATTTTAGGGATTGCCATTTTTATGATGATTGTTTTAGCCAAACCCATAATGAGTCTAATGAATCAGCCCGCAGCAGTGGTTGATTTAGCAACTCCTTATATTGACTGGGTTGCTTTTTCATTGATTCCAGTGATTATTTTTCAAGGCTACAAGCAATTTGCCGATGGTTTATCACAAACCAAATATTCGATGTATGCGATTTATTTGGCAAATGTTGTCCATATTTTTTTCAATTATGTTTTAATTTATGGCGTATGGGGATTTCCAAAATTAGGCATTCTTGGAGCAGCATTAGGCACTGTAATTTCTAGGATTATGATGGTAATTTTTATGCACTATTTGTTGCGAAGCAATGCCCATTTCAAAAGGTATTTTAAAAATTTTAGTTTTAAAGAAATCCGAAAATCGATTCTAAAAAAAATCATCAACCTTGGACTTCCATCGGCGATGCAAATGTTGTTTGAAGTTACTTTATTTACAGCAGCAATATGGCTTTCGGGCACTTTAGGCAAAAACAGTCAAGCCGCCAATCAAATTGCATTAATCATGGCATCGACCACGTTTATGTTTGCCATGGGATTGAGCGTAACAGCTATGATTCGATTAAGTTACTTAAAAGGAGCTAATGATTTTAAAAAATTAATTGTAACAGCACGCTCTATATTTTTGTTAGCCATTCTGTTAGAAACTGTTTTCGCTTTGATTTTTGTTGTTTTTCATAATTACCTACCGCATCTTTTTTTAAACATGACCGATGCCACACAAGGAATTGATAACGAAGAAATCATTTTAATAGCATCAAAACTATTAATAGTTGCCGCCGTATTTCAAATTTCAGATGGCATTCAAGTGGTGGTTTTGGGTGCTTTAAGAGGATTACAAGATGTGAAAATCCCAATGTATATTACCTTTGTAGCCTATTGGGTCATTGGTTTTCCAATATCCTATTATTTAGGAAAACACACCGATTTAAAAGCTACGGGCATTTGGATTGGTCTTTTGGCAGGATTGTCGGCAGCCGCTTTATTTTTGTATATTCGCTTTGCGAGATTAACAAAAAAATTACTTTTAGAAAACGAAAACTAAATGAATTTGATTAATTGTAACTTCTACTTACTTTTCTCGTATAATCAACATACATTTTAAAATTATAAAAATGATACTATCAATTATTCTCGGAATTATCCTATTTATTGTAAGTTTTACATTAAAAAACAACGCAACTCCTTTTTCTAAATATGCCGGTGCAATTCAAATGATTGCAGTTGTCGTGGTGCTTTTAGGACTTTTTTCTTCGATGTTCAAACAAATTAATGCTGGAAAAGTAGGTGTTCAATCCCTTTATGGAAGTGTGAAACCTGACGTTTTAGAAAGTGGTTTGCATTTGATAAATCCATTATTAGACGTAACTGATTTTGACATTCAAACCCAAAATTACACCATGTCTGCCATTCATGGAGAAGGTGCTCAAGATGGCGATGATGCCATTCGAGTATTATCAAATGATGGGCTTGAAGTAGTTATAGATTTAACTGTTTTGTATCGAATTACACCTACCGATGCTCCGAAAATTTACAAACAAATTGGTGTGAATTATACGGATAAAATTGTTCGTCCTGTGACTCGAACTCGTATTAGAGACAACGCTGTTTATTATGATGCAGTAGCATTGTATTCAACAAAAAGAAATGAATTTCAACAACGAATTTTCAAAACTATAGAAG
>CAIRNC010000372.1 GCA_903879875.1 uncultured Bacteroidota bacterium | reverse complement strand
TATTCCCTCCATTAGTAGAATATTGCATGTACAAAATATCATTATTAGATTCAATATCATAAGCCATATCAAATTTTAAAACTGGAGTTGCTATTTGAGACAAATCATAACATTTTGATACTAAATAAGCTTTTGTCGATGAATAATAAACGTCATTTAAATTCGTAGTATAAACATTTGAATTTCCTGCAAGACTATTAGAAAGGGTCCCTTTTTGGGAATTTCCACGTTGCCAAAGTGAATTTATTCCATTTTCATTATATGCAATTAAATTATCTGAAACCGATTCAAAAGTATTGATTTGACTTGTATTTGTTGGGGTATTTACAAAAATCAAAGTTGATTTTGTATTATTTGACGCATTTCCATCACTTACAATTGTTGCAGTTATATTTAAAATGTGGACACCACTTGTTAATGTACTAGTGTCAATTGTCAATTGTTTTGTTCCAGATGAACAAGTAGCAATATTTCCTGTCCAAGTTGTAGTTGCATTAGTTCCTCCATCTATATTATACGAAATTGCTACCGATGTAATTGCATTTGAACCAAGATTATCGAATATAATAGTTGGATTAAAACCCGAGGTCCCACAGGCAACTGAAGCTGCATTTGGAATATTTTTTAATGAAACATCATTATTATAACTAGTAAAACTGTTTCCTATGTTTACTGCGAACCAAGAATTTGTAACTGCAATAACTTCAGGACTTGCAGCACAATAAAGGATATTTGCAACAATTAATGATGCATTTCTTACATCAAAATAAGTAACATTTGGTGTTAGGTAATCTCTTTCAACTAAATAAGCAATTTGAGCCGCTTTCGCGATACCAATACCAGTTACATTATAAGTATCTTTATCAGCTATAGGTGCGTTGTTTGTTCCTGTAGCTCCTGCAGATAAAATATAAAACCAATGATTCATTACACCGCTATTGGTGTGAACACCACAACGATCATTAGCCGTTGTTGGAATGCATGAGCCTTCATCCCCAGTTGCATACCAATAAGTACCTTGAAAAGTATCTGGATCATTTTTTGAATTAGGACTCATCATTGAACGTAATGCTCCAGTTGCTACATCTTCACCTATTTTCCAGACATTGGCTACTGGCACTCCATTAATTGAACCCGTTCGTCCAAAATGCTCTATACAAGCACCCCAAATATCTGAATAACCTTCATTGATAGCTCCTGATTGGTTTTGATAGGCTAAATTGGCAGTATGAGTACAGACAGCATGTCCAATTTCATGACCACAGATATCTATTGAAGTAAATGGTTTTAAAGCACCATCGCCATAAGTCATAAATGAGCCATTCCAAAAAGCGTTGCTTAAACTAGAAGCTGTTTGTTGATAATGTACGTAATTTTTAATTTTAGCATTGTTGTCATCATAACTATTTCTGTTAAAAATAGTCTGCCAAAAATCGTAGGTCATTTCAGCACCCCAATGAGCATCTAATGCGGCATTATCAAAATAACTATTAGCATGTTCTGCTGCAGTCCAATTGTTATCATTATCTACGAAATGAACATTTTGATAAGTATTTATTAGTCTTTCACAATTGTAAGTGACTATTCCGTTTCCTCTTGTAACATCTGATAATATATAAGAATTTAAACTTGAACTAAATTCGGTTTCTATACTTCTTGCTCCACTATATTTTGTTGAAGCGTTTCCTGTAAGCAAGGAAACATTTTTTTTCGAATTTTGTACTTGTATTTTAGTTTCATTTAACTCACTTGCGTGTTTAATAATGGGGTTACTATATAAAATTTGACCGTTGTGAGCATCAATATAAATTTCTTCTCTTGAAATTGGAACTAATGCATAAATATCAAATTTATATGCAAGAGTTACTTTTCCAGTTTTAACAATTGGGAAAAGTACTAAATCACCAACTGGTTTTTTATAGTCTAGTAAATCTGCTTGATTAGGGTCTTGCCATAAATATTTTTGAGCATTTACCTTATTTATAGCTATTTGAAAAGCATTTTGTGAATTCAAAGTAGGATTTAAATTTACTTTGCTAGCATCATATATTTCACCATTTATAGACTTAACAGAATTATTTATACTATGAGTAATTATAGTTCCAAATTCTATATTAATACCTTTAAAGAATTGCAAATGTCTCTGATGTTTCATCCCTGAAGGGTCGGAAGTCTCTTTTTTAGCTACAAAAGTAGTATGAATAACGTCTATACCATTCTTGTATAAAAATTTAGCAATAGCTTTTTCTTTAGAAATAATTCCAGAAAATTGCATTGTCTTCTGAAAAGACTTTGTTTCGTTTAACTTATTTTGACCAAAAGAAATAAGAGAAAATAAACAAAATAGTAACGAGTAAAAAGTGATTTCAATTTTCATAAATATAAATTAAATAATAGGCTACTAAATTAGAAAAATAATATTTGATTTATACTATCATTTAACAAAAAAAACCGTCTCATAATGAGACGGTTTCAAATAATACTAAACTAACAAGTCTTTAATATCCAGGATTTTGTTGGATACCTGAATTAGCATTCAATTCATCTGTTGGAATTGGCATAGCCCATTTATAACTAGAAAGTGGTAAATTAACTGGATTACCAGCAGGATAGTTTGAACTTGAAGAAGAGTAGTCAGCCGCATCTCTATCAAGAGTTACATTTGCTAATGCACCTAATCTTTTCATGTCAATGTATCTGTATCCTTCGAAAGCAAATTCAATTCTTCTTTCAGTTAAAATAGCTCTCCAAGCATCGGTTACATCTGTATATACAGGAGTAGTTTGATTTGCAACAAATCGTTTATCTCTTAAAATATCAATCGTATTTGCAGCACCTGCTAAATCTCCAGCAGCCACTCTAGCCTCAGCTTTTATCATATACATTTCAGATATACGAACTATTTTTAAATCATTGTTAAATTGATTTGAAGTAGTAGTAGCTGCAGTAGTTGTTCCTGTAGCAACACCACCGTGTTTGTGGATTATTAATTTATCAGTAGCTATATAGTTTGTAGAGGTAGCATAATTAGCATCTATAACAGAAGAAGGTGCTACGATTGTTTTCCTTCTAATATCCAATGGATTTTGATTTAATAAATTAAATAAAGAACGACCCACTTCATAGAAAGGAGAGCCTGACAAGTTAGGCCTAACTGAACACCAACCATTATGCAAATTTGTAGCTTGTGAATTTTGTGCAGCAGTTCTTTTTACTCTAAAAATAACTTCCGTATCTGCTGGTTCTGAATCTGTAAAGAATACAGAATTGTAGTTAGAAGCATTTGCTAAAGAAATTCCAGAATTATTAATTACATCATCAGCCCAAATTTCAGCATTTGTATAGTCTCCTTTTAAAGCATAAGCTCGAGCTTTTAATGCTTTAGACAAATTAGCATTTGCATAATAGGTTTTAGCAATCCCTGAAAATGGGGAAGAAGTTAATGAATTAAAAATCGAAATAGAACTGTTCAAATCATTATGAATTGATGTATAAAAAACACCATTTGTTGATCTTAGCAAGTTAGTTTCAGATGTTGCGATAATTCTATCAGACAATACGCCTGCTAGTGCATTATCATTTTTAGGATCTGGAGAAAAGTAAGAAAGTATCTTAAGATGACACAATGCCCTAACAGTAAGCGCTTCTGCTTTAAGTCTAGCAATTGCTTCTGCATCAGCAGCATCAACAGCAGTAATTCTATCTGCAAAAACAATTACACGATTAGCAATGGATAAAGCAAAATAATTACTTACCCATATAGAGTTAGGTGAATCTGAAGATGAATTCATAAAGAATATATAATCATCAGTAACCCCTTGACCGCCATTAGCATAACCAATACCTGCCTCATCAGTAAAAACAGATGTGAATACACTTTCAGTTCTGTCAAAAAGATCAGCATAGGCTGTGTTCATTAAAGTTCTTAAATTCGCAGAAGTTTGTATAGCAAGATCTTCTGTAAGAGCTCCAGGAGTATAAGGTTCAATTAATTTGTCATCACAAGAGACAAATAACAAACTTGAAAACAATAAAATTTTGAATATATTTTTCATTTTTTTATTTAATTATTTATTAAAATTTTAAATCTAAACCTA
>CAIRNC010000371.1 GCA_903879875.1 uncultured Bacteroidota bacterium | reverse complement strand
GCAATTGGCATTTGTTCCCTTTTGTATAGGTCCCAATATTTTTTTGGAGCTACAAATGGAAGGTGTGGCTTAGAAAATCCAACTGCCATAAAAAAAGGTTTGTCACTTTTAGAAAGTGCGATAATTTGATCTTTTGCCAATAATGCATTTACTCCATCTTGATAGGCATTGTCAGGCAAATCTATACATTCAGTTGAAGGTCCTTTAATACTTTTAGGATTTTCATCATTTGCAGCCAAATCTTTATTCTGTTGTTTCCTTTCAGCAATAATATCTGGCGTCATTATAGCTTTTGTTTCAGGCAACTGATATTGCCCGTTAGCAGGCAAACCTAATTCAGCCGGAAAGTCAGATTCTTTAGATTTTAAATAGGGAATACTCCAAGATATAGGATCTACGCCACCAATAGCACTTGAAGGATGGTATATTTTTCCAATCCCCGAAGTTGTATATCCTTGTGTAATTAAATATTGTGGAAGCGTTACCAAATTCGGATTTACATCTCTCATTTGAGTCGTTAAATTCCAAATTTTCGTAACATCTGGACGAGTTCCTGTCATTAAACTAGCACGTGTTGGTCCACAAATAGCTTGTTGACAATAATTTTTATTAAAAACAGTAGCCATTTTTGCCAATCTATCAATGTTGGGGGTTTTCACCATTTTATTTCCATAGCATCCCAAAAGTGGTTTCAAATCGTCAACTGCAATAAATAAAATATTTGGTTTGTTTGTTGGTTTATCTTGTGCAATTATTGCATTTGTTATTACAAAAAAGAAAAATAAAGAGGCAAATTTGAAATATTGATTTTTCATAAAAATGCTTTTAATTATAATTTAACTTCTTTTGATTTGAAATAAGCAACCATTTTTTTATCTAAATCAGCTGCAATTGCAGCATATTTTTTATCCTCAGAAACATTTACTTTTTCTAATGGATCTTTCACATAATCGTATAATTCTTTAGCATAAACTTTATCAGCACTATAAATTTGGTCGCTTGTAAAATTTTTCAACCAAACAGTATAACGGTGTTGTTCTGTTCTCATAGAGTAACCCATTAATTTTCCTTTTCCATCTTCAACTTTATTAATATCAGCTTTATCCATTTTTCGAGGATATTGACTCATTGCATATTCTTTTACCGAAGCTTTATTATTTTTCATTATTGGAACCAAACTTTTTCCATCCAAATAAGCTGGTACTTTTCCACTTGCTAATTCACATAATGTCGGAAACACATCCACAAATTCGGTCATTGATTTAGATTGTCCTGCTTTTATGCCTGGTGCAGCAATAATTAAAGGTGCTTTGGTAGCTTGCTCATAATTTGTGTGTTTTCCCCACATATCATGGTCTCCTAAATGCCAACCGTGATCTCCCCAAAGGACAATAATAGTATTGTTAAGTGTTCCCAGTTTTTCTAATGTGTTCAATAAAATTCCAACTTGAGCATCTGTATACGAAACAGCAGCATAATAAGCATGAATTAATTCTTTTTGTTTATCAATTGCTAAACCAAATTTATTAATCCCTTTATCATTATATTTTGCATATTCTTTAACTCCCGAATAGCTACTTACTTCTCCCGAATTTTGATATGAAAAATCTTTACTGTTTGCCGCATGTTCTTGAAATTGTGCTACAGGCATGTCTTCTCGATTGTACAAATCCCAATATTTTTTTGGAGATACAAAAGGAAGGTGTGGCTTACGAAATCCAACTGCCATAAAAAATGGTTTTTTTGCAGCATTTAACATTTCAATTTGTTTTACTGCAAGTTTAGTACTTACGCCGTCATCGTAGGCGTCATCTGGTAAATCAAGACATTCAAAAGCAGGTCCTCTAGAACTACCACCATCTTCATCTGTTTCTTCTTTTTTACCTTTCTTTTTGCCTTTTCCTTTTCCTTTTGCATCTTCATCAGAACTTACAACTTCTTCTTTAGGATTTAATGCTTTTAATTCAGGAGATTGATAATGTTTTTGGACTGGAAATCCTCCAAAATAATCAGATTCTTTTGGAAATAAAAAAGGAATAGACCAAGATTGTGGATCTACTTTTTTATCTACACAACTCGGATGAAATATTTTACCAATTCCAGAAGTAGTGTAACCTTGGCTGATAAAATATTCAGGTAGCGTTACAATATCAGGATTCATGTCCCTCATTTTAGTATGTAAATCACGTATTTTAGTTACATCTGGTCGCATTCCTGTCAAAAGACTTGCGCGTGTTGGACCGCAAACCGCTTGTTGGCAATAATTATTCAAAAAAACCGTACCCATTTTTGCTAATCGATCAATATTTGGCGTTTTAACGATTTTATCTCCATAACAACCCAACACTGGTTTCAAGTCATCAATTGCGATAAAAAGAACATTAGGTTTTGATTTTTCTTGGGCTATTATAGGGGCAATTGATAATATTGCTACGAGTACTGCTGCGACTAACTTTTTCATTATAATTAAATTTGTTATTTGTAGTTGTTTTTTATTCTTCTAGTTGAGACTATAACTAATCTATAAGGTTTAAGCGATTTGTTCTTGATTATTAATTTAAAACCCATAAAATTGGATATCGAACAGGCATATTTCTAATTATTTCAGGCGTTCTAACATCTGACTTGAGCGATTTCCATAAATCCATATACTTTTTATTTTTGAAGGCTATTCCACCAAAAAGTAGGCTCGATTGCCGCACAGGCCATTCATCCCAATACATTACATCGTGTTGAAACGGCCAAACTGATTTGTTTTCGATAAAGGGAACAATAAATTTTATTCCCAATTCTAAATTTTTTCCGTCGATTGTAGTATAAGCAAAAAGATTGTCTTGTTTGGTTGATAGTATTTGGCAAATACTTGTCATTGCATCTAAATTAAATAATGAGTAACCGTAAGGTTTTGTTCGTTTTAATTCTAATGGAAAACTACCATTTTTATCCATTTGATTCGGCAAAAGTGTTGTTTTATAGAAATTTCTACAATAATCCATCGTTTTAGTATCCTTTATCAAATCGGCAAAAGCGGCCACTTGCATTGTCCAACAAACACTGTGATTATTGCCATTATCACGTTCTGCAATTCCATATTCATGAGTTGTAATCCAATTCAAATAAATTGAAAACCACAATTTAATAGCTTCTAAATCAGCTTTTGTAAGTGCCGATGAATTCTCAATAGCGTGAATAGCTTTGGTAACCTCAACCAAATGTACCGTGTCAATAATTCCAATTCCACGACCCGTTGCAACGCCCTTAATTGCTTGCGCATATAGCAAATTAGCATTCATTTTTGTATCTGGATTTACGAACCAAGCTTTCAAATGAAGGGCAAGTTTATCAGCATATTTTTTTTCATTCGTAAGTACATAAGCCGAAGCTAAAGCGCCAGCAATTTGGCTGAACCTAATTAATGCTTCTCGATGCGCAGTGAAATTTGCTGGGTTGGTCAAACCATCTTTTCTAATATAAGGACCGTTTGGATTTTTTTCGTCAGGCCACCAATAATCGCCTTCAGAATAAAAATCGTGTTGGGTTCCCGTGCTTCTATCACAAAATGAAGTCGTAACTGTTTCTGGAAGTTCACTTAAATAAGTTGCTGCATTTGTAAGCACTCGGTTTCTTTCAATTTTATTTATATCAAAAGCCATTTTGGTATTGGAACAACCGACAGTCGTAATTCCAATAAATAACATAATAACTTTTAGGCTAATTTTTTTCATGTGAAAGAGGCAGTTATACCTAAATTATTATTTTTTAAACTTTAAAAATTCTCCTTTAAAATTTTGATTCAAGATATTCATTTCGATAAAATCGCTTGTTGAATCTGGAACAACTTCGATTGATGCTTTCCCATTTGCCATTTTAATTGATTCACTTCCAGTGGGTGTTCCTTGGTTTTTAAGTGTTTGACCACCAGATAAACATTGAAAATAGACACGCTCTTCATAATCCAAACAACGCAACTTATTTTTATCGATTGCAATTGCAGTTACCAGATAGTTTCCATTTTTCATTTTTTCAGCTGATAATTTCAATCCATCTGCTGGTCCATTTTTTGTAAAACGATATTTTACCTCTATGGTATCGGATACTTTTTTTCCGTCTTTTGAAATTCCTACAGCGATGAAAGTATTTTTTCCGTCAGCAAAATTAACATCCCAAGTCAAACCACAAGCAGGAAAAGCGGTAATATCACGAACTTTTATTCCTAAAGAAACTCCATTTTGAAAAAACTCCACTTTTGGGCAATTGCTATAAACATTCAAAACTCGAGGGGTGTTTTTTGGTCCTTGTCGTTCTGTCCAAGTGTGAGATTCGATGTATGTAAATGGTTTGTCGCTCCAATAACTTTTGAATACATAGTAGGCATCTTTAGGATTTCCATTTCTATCAACCAAACCTTTCTGATTCATATATGGAATATCATCTTCAGGACGCAAAGGCGTTGCAAAATCTTTAAATGCCCATTGTAGATTCCCAACAAATGTTGGATCGTTTTCAGAAATGTGTAAATGCCAGTCAAATAAATCGACAATATAGTTTTCGCTCCAATCCCCAATTTGGGCAATATTAGTGACTTTAGTTTGAACGATTGCTTCTTCCCAACCTTCGGATTTTATCTGACCTTCGCCGGTAATAGGGTTTTCTGAATGACGACCAACATGGCTATCACCCCCATATTCTGCATGAATAAAATGTTTGTAATCTAATTTGTATTTATCGATTGCTTTTTTATAACTTTTATAACTTCCTGAATACCAACCTGACCAAATTGAAGGCGAAAAAACATCTACAATTTTAGAACCTTCTTCATATTTACGAATAGCCGTTTTTCTACTTGGGTCTAATTTATGCGCAATATCATTAAGTTCCGTTAAAAAAACGTTGGTCTTTACTGTATTATCGCCGCCTTCAAAATCTGGCAGCCAATTCATTTCATTTCCTAACGACCAAAGAATAATTGATGGATGATTGTAATTTTGATTGATTATTTCACCAAGCATGTTTTTTGCATTGGTTTGCCAAACTTCATTTCCAATTCCACCGCGACACCATGGTAATTCATCCCAAACCAATAAACCCAATTCATCACAAGCTTTATAAACTTCTGGATCTTGCGGATAATGTGCCAATCGGACAAAATTCGCACCCATATCTTTGATTGATTCCATGTCTTTACGATGTTGCTCGTTTGACATTGCTGCACCAACTCCAGCATGTTCTTCGTGGCGGTGTGTCCCGCGTATCAAAACTCTTTTACCATTCAGGAAAAATGGACCGTTATCTTTAAATTCAAACCATCTAAAACCTACTCTATCTTCAATTTTATCTTTTTCAATTCCATTTTCTAATAATGAAACAGCAACAGAATATAAATTTGGTTTATTGACGTCCCATAATTCTGGGTTTTTAATATTGTTAAAAGCAATTGTAGTTTCTTCCTCTGACAAATTTCCTTTTTTAGTTGCAACTATTTTTCCTTCTGGATCAAATAATTGGGCTACATAATTCAAACCGCTTGGTTTTTGAAGATTTTTAACAGATGCAATTACATTTAAAGAAGCTAATTTTTCTGACACTTGAGGTGTAGTTATTTTAATATTTTCAATATTGGTTTTTGCCATTGAAAGCAACCAAACATCTCTTGTAATTCCCCCAAAAATAATAAAATCACTTTTTTGAGACGGAATTATTTCAATATTATAACTATTATCAACACGAACTAAAACTTCATTATTTCCTTCATTAATAAATTTAGAAATATCAAAAGTAAATCCAATATATCCTCCAATATGTTCACCAACTTCATTCCCGTTTACATATACTTTAGTTGTAATATTGGATCCTTCGAAATATAATTTGTATAGTTTGTTCGAATCTATATTTGAAATAATAAAGTTTTTTTTGTACCAACTTGCACTTCTTCTGTAGCCCGGATCATTGTCGGTAGCGTCTTGACTGTTCCAAGAATGAGGAAGATTTAAGGCAACCCAATTTGTTGCTTTTTTTACTTCAGCTATGTTTTTAGTTTCATTTTCTAAGTAATTCCAACCTAAATCAATGTTGGTTTTCGTCCGAACTATGCTTTCTGATTTTTGAGCATAGAATAAGTTATAAACAAATAATAAAATAAAAGTTAGTATATAATTAGAGCTGTAAAATTTGAATTTCATAAAATTTAAAGAGATTGTTTTCTAATAATTGCTTCCAAAAAATAATAATCAGCATAGATAATTGGCATATTTATTTCATCTTTTTTAGGCCAATTTCCAGTACTATGATCTAAAATAAATGGCCCTTTTACATTTTCATTTAAAAGATATTTATCAGAACTTAATGTGTTTATTACTTTATTTGAATAGTCTAAATAAGTTTGGTTTTTTGTAAAAAAATATAATTCTATTAATGCAGAAGCCATTACTGCTGCTGAAGAAGCATCTCTAGGAGCATTAGGAATACTCGTGTCATTGAAATCCCAATAAGGAATACCATCTTCCGGTAATGTTTTATAATTTATATAATACTTGGCTGTCGCTTCGGCTTGTTTTAGGTATTCTTTGTTTTTTGTATAGCGATAAGCCATCGTAAAACCGTAAACTGCCCATGATTGTCCTCTTGCCCAAGATGATTCGTCGTTGAATCCTTGAAAGGTGACTTTTTTTCTAACCCCATGGGAAATAGTGTCATAATCAACAACATGGTAACAACTGTTGTCTTTTCTAAAATGATTTTTAAGTGTAGTATTTGCATGTTTAATTGCAATGTTTCTAAATGTAGAATCACCGGAAATTTTTGATGCCTCAAATAACAATTCGAGATTTAACATGTTGTCAATAATAACTGGATAATCGAAAAGTTCTTTGCTATGATTCCAAGACCTGATTGCTCCAATTTTTGGATTGAATCTAGTAATTAAAGTTTGTGCGCTTTTTACAATAATATTTTTATATTTTGTATTGTTTTCAACTTTTAATCCTTTTCCAAAGCTACAATACACTTTGAAACCCATGTCGTGTGTAGTATTATTGAATTTTTCTTTTTCAATAAATGCATTCCATAAAACTGCTTTTTCTTTGAATCTAATATCGCCTGTAAGTTTGTAAATCTGCCAAAGATTACCTGCATAAAAACCACTTGTCCAATCTTTTGATTTTACTTTTTTTACAATTCCAGTTGAACAATCCATACTTCTTGGAATAGAAACGGAATCAATAGGAAAATCTAAAAGTTTTAAAAATCTAGAATTGATTTCTTTTTTAACTTCAATAGGAACTGGTTTATTTTGGGCTTGACAATTAAAATTGACAACCGTAAATACAATTATATAAAATAAAGAATTAAATTTCTTCATGGTTAATTTGAATATCAGATTAAAAGCTTCCAAAAAATAAATCAATTAGTTCAACTAAAAAAGACATATTAACAATAAACTCATCGAGATTATTATTACAATTAAAATGGATTGAAACAACTTGATTTTAATTTTCTTAGATTCCATTCCACAAATATAGAAGGAGCTAGGATTTCAAAAATCCAAAATAGGGTATTCAAAAATACAAAAGCGTAAAAAATGTTACATAGCTTAGGCTTTTGAATCGTCAGAGAATTTATTTAAGTATTGTGTAGGAGTTTCTCCAAACTTTTTTTGGAAACATTTACTAAAATATTTAGGATTATTAAACCCTACTTTATAACTAATTTGGGAAATGTTTATCTTGTTTTGCTCTAATAATTGAGCCGCCCTTTTCATTCTAATTTCATGAATAAACTCGTTTGGAGTAAAGTTCGTCCAAGCTTTTATTTTAGTAAAAAGCATCGTTCTACTTACTCCTAGTTCGGAACAAAAAAACGGAATATCAAATTGTTCGTTTGAGATATTTTCTTCCACAACTTTAAAAGCCTTCTTTAACAATTGTTCGTCTAATGATGAAACTGCAATTTCACTTGGAATAAAATTATCTTCAGATGAAAATTTAGTTTTTAATCTTTGTTTGGATGCTAGCAGATTTTTAATTCTTAATTTGAATTCAATTAGATTAAATGGTTTACTAATATAATCATCCGCACCGCTTTCTAACCCTTCAATTTTATAAATTAATGAAGAACGAGAAGTTAGTAATATTACAGGAATATGACTGGTTTTAATGTTCTCCTTAATTTTTGCACACAATTCAGTACCTACCATTTCAGGCATAATTACATCACTTACAATTAAATCTGGAACAAATTTCAATGCTTTTTTAAGTCCAATTGCACCGTTTTCGGCAACAATGACATTGTATTCTACTTTTAGTAGATTTTTCATAAAGGATCGTAATACTTTGTGATCTTCAACAATTAAAACAGTGAGTTTTTCTTCCCCAACGTCTAAGTCATTAATATCTTCTTCGTCTTTAATTTCAGGTAAATCCAATTGAACTTCATATTGAGCGACATCATCACTAATTTTAAAATCTTTTAAAATTTCTTTGTCTAAAAGATGTTTTCTACCAAGTTGCATTAACACCTTAAAAACAACTCCATTGGTAATTTTATTTTCAACAGTTATAGTTCCTTTATGAAGATCTATAATGTTTTTTACAATTGACAAACCAATACCAGTTCCCTTATTATAATTTATTTGGACTTCATTGTGCGTTGGAATTTCAAAAAACAAATCAAATATTTTTTCAATGTGTTCCTTAGCAATTCCAATTCCAGTATCTTCAACTTCAATAATTATTTCGTTTTTCTCTTTTCTAATTTTAATTGCAATTTCACCACCTTTTGGAGTATAACGAAAAGCATTTGAAATCAAATTATAGAATACGCGTTCCAATTTAAACCTATCAAAATAGACTAATATTTCCTCTTCAGAAGATTCAAATGTAAATTTATAACCCCCATCTTTGGCGTATTCTGTAAAGGATAGAAAGATTTCCTTGATATATTTAACAATATTCCCTTCGGCGGCTTCTAGTATAAATTGATTGTTTTCAAATTTTCTAAAATCCATCAATCTATTGATTAATTTCAAAAGATGATTGGCGCTACTTTCAATTACAAGGAGTTTTTTATACATTTCATTTGAACCGTTGTAGTTCAAAAGTATTTGTTGTAATGGGCCAAGAATCAAAGTTAATGGAGTTCTAAATTCATGGGAAATATTTGTAAAAAACTGCAGTTTCGCATGGTTATCTTCTTTATTTCTTTCGCTTTCTCTGTATTCCAATAATAATTCCTGACGCAGTTTTTCTTTAGACTTTATTATCCAAGCCAAACCATAAAGTGAAAGCCATAATAAAATTGCATATAAAGAAAGTGCCCACCAACTTTTCCATGGAGCGGGTTTTACATCTATTTCTAAAGTAGTTGGAACTGTATTCCAAACTCCATCATTATTAGCTCCTCTTACCTCAAAAACATACGTTCCTGAATTTTGAATCGTAAAAGTTGCAGAAGTATTTGAAGTTGTAGTCCATTCATTTTCTAACCCAACCAATCGATAGGAATATTGATTATTTGTAGAATTTACAAAATTGGGAATTGCAAAATTTATAGTGAAATTTGCTTTGTCATAACTTAAAGTTAGGGATTTAGTAAAGGAAATTGCTTTTTTTAAAATGTCATTTTCATTAGCAACATTTATAGATTTGTTAGCAATTTTAAAATCGGTTAAAATTACTTGAGGCGAATATTTATTTATTGGAATTTTTTTTGTGTCAAAATAGGTAATTCCTGAAGGGCCACCATAATAAAATTTATTATTGCCAAGTTTTAAAAAGGCATTGTCATTAAATTCATTGCTTACTAAACCATCTTTTTGGTCATAAATAAAAGCAGATTTATTTGATAAATTATATTTAATAATACCATAATTGGAACTCATCCACAAATTATTAGAATCATCTTCTGAAATCGAATGTATTGCAGTTACTTCTGAATCATCTTTAATAATATTTATTTTATGGAAATTTGTACCGTCAAAATTATACAGTCCCTTAGCCTTAGTCCCTATCCAAATTTTTCCTTTTTTATCTTGAAATAATGATAAAATATCATCTCCAGAAAGCAATTTATTATCAAAGAAATAATGTTTTATGTGATAGGTTTTATTATCAAAATCATTAAGATTAATAACATTCAGTCCACTTTGAGTTCCAATCCATAAATTTTCTTTTTTATCTATCAATAAAGTTCTGACTCTATTATTAGTCAAAAAATTATCGGAATAATTATCATTACCAATTATCTGATAGGAATTATTTGAACTATCATATCTAATTAAACCTTTGCCGAATGTACCTAACCAAAAAATATCATTCTTACGCCCTTTTTTAATTACATAAATACCCGATTCTTTCAGTGCAATTTTTAATTCTGGAGCAATTTTTTCGTTGACAAATCTTTTAGATTTAACATCATAAGCTGCCAATCCTTGTGTAAAAGTTCCAATCCAAAGAATACCAGAAGTTGATAGACACATCGATTTTATATTATCAACAGAAATGCCTTTGGAAGCTGCCGAACTGATTTTTGAAGTCATTCCTGTTTTACTATCCAAAACAGTAATTCCACCACCTTCGGTTCCAATATATATGTTTTTATTTGCATCAGCTGCCAACGAACTAACCACATCATAACTTAGTGCGCTTGTTCCTGAATTTTGATTTAAATTGGTAAAATTATTATTCGATTCATCCCAAACACTAATTCCATTGTAATAAGATCCAATCCAGACCGAACCTTTTTTATCAGTGAAAACTGATTTTATTTTACCAAAACTTGTCTTTCTATCTGGATTATTATATACTTTTTGGATACTTCCATCGTTTTGAATTGTACTTATACCTTCATACGTACCAACCCAAGCAACTCCTTTTTTATCAAAATCTAAAGTTCTTACATCTGTATTTATTTGGTTTTGATTTATTGAAAATGGAAGCAATTTTTTTGAAGTTGGATCCAATTTTAAAAGTCCATTTGTTTTGGTAGCAACCCATAAATTCCCAAAATAATCTTCTTTGATGTCCTGAACATAAACACTTTCATTGTTTTCTGTATAATATTGTTGGAATGTAAAAGTGTCACCTTTGCGATCGATTAATCGGCACAATCCGTTAGAAGTTCCAATCCAAATTGCTCCTTTTTTAGTTTCATAAATAGACAAAACAAAATTATTAGGAAGACTTAAATTGTTCTTTGAATTATGAAAAACGGAAGTGAAATTTTGAGTAGTTTTATTAAAAATCGACAGTCCACCTGCAGTTGCAATCCAGATTTCATTTTTAATTTCTTTAATATTCCAAATTGTATTATTAGATAAGGTATTTATGGCATTGCCATGCAAATAATGCTTAAAAATATTGGTGACTGGATTATAACAGTTAAGTCCGTTATAGGTTCCTATCCATATATTTCCCGTTTTATCACCTTCAATAGAAAGAATGTCATTATTGCAAATCGAAAAATTATCTTTAGGGTTGTTTCGAAAAACAGTTATACTACTGCCGTCATATTTATTAAGACCATCGCGAGTTCCAAACCACATTTGTCCCTGTAAATCTTGGTGAATAGCAATAACAGAACTTTGTGAAAGTCCATTTACAGTTGTAATATTTTTTAATGTGTATCGGTTAGATTGAGAGAAAGAATAGACATTAAAAAAAATAATAAGGGAAAATAGCAGTAGGTTTTTCATTCTTTATTTATCTGAAAATAATTCAAATCGTTTAATCATATAGTGAAATTACTATATTAACTTTTGATAAACAAAAAAAATTACTTTAAT
>CAIRNC010000370.1 GCA_903879875.1 uncultured Bacteroidota bacterium | reverse complement strand
TCCACAGGCGGCATCAATATCTTTTCCTCTGCTTCTTCGCACTTTGGCTACAATATCATTTGCCGTTAAAGCCTTAATATAGGCATTTATGGCTTCTTCAGAAGCTTGTTGAAATTCGCCATCATCAATAGGGTTGTATTCGATGAGGTTAACTTTGCAAGGCACATATTTGCAAAATTTTACTAGCGCATCAACGGAGGATTTATTGTCGTTAATGTCTTTCCAGACTACATATTCGTAGGTGATTTTACTTTTGGTTTTTAAATACCAATATTCCAATGCTTCTCGCAAATCGGCTAAAGGGAAATTGGTGCTAAACGGCATAATTCGGGAACGAATCTCATCTATAGCCGAATGTAAGGAAACGGCTAGTTTAAATTTTACCTCGTCATCAGCCATTTTTTTAATCATCTTAGGAACTCCAGATGTTGACACAGTAATACGTTTTGGTGACATGCCTAAACCTTCATCAGACGTAATCATGGCAATAGATTTCAAAACGTTATTATAGTTCATTAGCGGTTCACCCATTCCCATAAAAACAATATTCGATAAAGGATGGTTGTAATACAATCGGCTTTCTTTGTCAATAGCTAGTACTTGATCGTAAATTTCACCAGGCTCGAGGTTGCGCATTCTTTTCAATCGTGCTGTAGCACAAAAATTGCAATCCAAACTACAACCCACTTGGCTCGAAACACAGGCAGTTGTTCTAGTATTTGTTGGTATTAAGACACTTTCAACAACCAAACCGTCGTGCAATCGGACCGCATTTTTAACCGTTCCATCAGCACTGCGTTGCATGGTATCCACTTTGATATGGTTGATGACAAAATTCGATTCAAGCATTTCTCGCGTTTCTTTAGACACATTTGTCATATCTTCAAAGTGGTGCGCTCCTTTGCTCCAAAGCCATTCATAAACTTGGTTGCCACGAAAAGCTTTGTCGCCTTGGGCAACAAAAAAATCACGTAATTGTTCTTTAGAAAGGGCTCGAATGTCTTTTTTCTCGATTTGCATGTTGCAAATTTAGTTTAATTTGTGGATTTGTCTAATTGATAAATTGATTAACTTTTATAAAAGAAAAAATAAATTAGTAGTTTATTAAAATTACAAACTATTGTCTTTTAAAAAAATTCCAACTTTCTAAAAACACATCGATATCTTTTGGATTATTGTGTTCTCCATTAATTACTTTTAAGAGCGCTACTTCTGGTTTTCCTTTTTGCTTAAAAGTGTATTTCTCAATTGTTTTACCATCGGCTTCCAAGTCGGGCAGTTTTTCCTTTGTTGGTACACCCTTATAACTATTTACTGTAGCCCAATATTGAAAAGTATCCTCCGTTGAAATAACTAATCCTTTGTTTTTTGCTGAGATTCCACCATTATATGGATTGGTTGTATCGTTGGTTCCGTTTATTATCATTACTGCAATTGGCATTTTCTTCTCGATACAATCCATGTTGTTCGCCTCAGGTAAATTGGCTACAATTGCCGTTATTGCCTTAAATTTCTCTGGCATAGTCATGGCTAATTTATAAACCATGTGGCCACCTCCTGAAGTTCCTATGGCAAAGACTTTTTGGCGATTAATTAAATATTTAGTAGCGCAATAATCTATCATTTTATTGAAAAAAATGTTTTCATCAATGTTTTCGACATTTGCTGCAGCTGGTGCATTTTTTCTACATTCATTCCAATTTTTTAAATAACCGTCTGGAAACAGAATGATTAAATTTTCTTTATTGGCAATATCCAATAATTTTGAAGTGCTTTTCATGGATTTTAGTCCGTAACCTCCCGAACCGTGCAAAACAAAAATTAAACTTGCATTGGCACTATTTTTCGAAGGTAAATTAAAATGAAACGTACGATAGTGTCCATCAATTAAAATAGAATCGTTTACAACTTGCGCGTTTAATTTTATTAAAAAGAATAAAAAAACTATTGATATTATTGATTTAGAATTGATTTTCATAAAATTTGAATTTTAAATACTTTATTTGGTATTGCGCTATAGTTGGTTTCCAATTTTGGATAACAAATTTAGTTTAATTTGTGGATTTGTTTGTTTGATAAATTGATAACTTTGTCAAAAATTATTAAATACAGTAATTAGATGCACTTCCTATCCCAAGATTTAGAAGATTATATCGAGCAACATTCACAGAAAGAACCTGAATTATTAGCGCGATTGAATAAAGAAACGTATCAAAAAATTCTGTTGCCAAGGATGTTGAGCGGTCATTTTCAAGGGCGCGTTTTGAGCATGCTTTCTAAGTTGATTCGACCTGTAAATATTTTAGAAATTGGAACTTATACGGGTTATTCTGCCTTATGTTTGTGTGAAGGTATGCAAGAAAACGGTCAACTTCATACCATTGACATCAAAGAAGAATTGGTTGATTTTCAAAGAAAATATTTTGACTTGTCGCTATGGGGAAATCAAATAACTCAATATTTAGGGGAAGCAATAGAAATAATTCCCACTATTAATTTGAAATTTGATTTGGTTTTTATTGATGCCGACAAAGAAAATTACATCCATTATTTTAACCAAATTGTACCCAAAATGAATAGGGGAGGTATTATATTGTCTGACAATGTACTTTGGAGCGGCAAAGTAGTGCAACCTTTGCAAACAAATGATATGAGCACTAAAATATTAATGGAGTACAATCATTTATTGAACAATGACCCACGTGTTGAGACTGTATTACTACCCATTCGGGATGGTTTGACCGTAAGCAGGGTTTTATAAATCAAATTTATTACCTTTTTAATGTAAAATGCCCTCTAAAAACTTTTCCATTGGCTCTAGTAACTACAAACCAATAATCATTTGAAGGTAAATCGACGCCGTTGTAAGTGCCGTCCCATCCAGGTCCATTGTAAAATAATTCTTTAATAAATTTTCCGTGTCTATCAAATATTTTAGTTGTTAAACCACTTTCATAAGCAGATAAATCGATTCTCCAAGTTTCATTGGAACCGTCATTATTTGGAGTGAAAAATTTTGGATAAATCAGTAAAGCAACATCTCCATCAACGATGCCACATTCGTTTTTATCTCTTACATAAACGGTAAAAAGTCCTAATTCCAAACCTGTAAATTCGTTGCTGTCTTGATAATGTATGCCATCTAAGGAGTATTCATATTTACCTAATCCCGTTACAAAAACGGTAATTGTATTTTCATGATACGTCCAATCAATGGTTTCAAAACGGGTAATCTTTGCAGGATTTGATAAAAAGATTTTAAAAGGTTTTGTCGAATTACAAACAAGTAAACCAGTTGCAGTAGTATGATTTTCAGTAACTGTTACGGAGTATGTATTTGCTTTAACAATTGAAATAATCTGCGTTGAAAGTCCATTTGACCAAAGATAACTATCAAAACCACTTCCTGCATCAATGTAAACGTTTTTAAATTCACACAACGGGTATTCGTCTTTCATATTTATAATCGGTGAAGCAATAAAGATAAATTGTAAACTAACCACTTTATGACAATTGTCTGTTGAGGTTACTCTTACATAAACGGTATTATTGCTATTACTTACATTACATGCCGTATAATTTGAAATTAATTCGGGAAAATTGGCATTTTCGGCACCCAGTTGGCTCGTATAATAAGTAAAAGTATAATTACTTGAATTGGCAATTAAGTTGGTATTATAAATTGTTAAATCTACATTTTCTGAACCGTCATTCAATGCGTCACACAAAGTAGTTTGATAATCATTTGCAAGTGGAATAGGATAATAACGGCTATATACATAAACATATTGCGTATAGGATTGACAGCTAGCTCCTTTTTTGACCACTATAGAAAAGGAATCTCCATAATTCAGATTTAGGCGTGTTGGATTTGTTGTCCAAGTAGTTCCGCCATTAAAACTGTATGAATCGGCAATAGTTGTAATGGTTAAACTAGCATAGTTACCACATCCCGCAGGTACTAAATTGTATTCTGGATACGAAGTTTCCAAATCTTTTAAATAAACATAAACTGTAGGAGACGTACAACCTTGTGCATCTTTTATTTTAATTATATAGCTACCGCTTGTCAAATTAGATAAAACATTAGAGGTCTGCCATGTTGTTCCACCATCAAAACTAAAGGATACTGCTGGAGTTGTTATGGTAATACTTCCGAGATTTCCACAAAATGGATTGTCTTTTATATATAGAGGAGGTGCTAAAAATTCACTATCTAATATAACACTATTAAAATTTGAGATACAACCACTAGCATCTTTTGTACGAATTAAATATTCTCCTGAAGGTATATTTGTTAATATGTTATTTGTAGTCCAAGTTACCCCATCATCAAAACTATATGCTGAAGCGACGGTGGTGATGGTAATACTACCAAGTCCACCACAACTTAAAGGGCTAATCGATGTAAAATCTGGAAAAGGAGATTGAGTTGGAACTATTGTAATTGGCGTTCCGTATGAAAAACAACCAGAAGCTGTTTTTATTTTTACAACGTAATTTCCAACGGCTAAATTGGGGGCCGTTGCATTTGTTCCCCAAGTAATACCGTCATCATAGCTAAACTCCGATGCTACCGATGTAATAGCTATTGTTCCTAAACTAACAAAACAGTTGGGTTGAGTAACTACGATTGTAGGTTGAACCGCTACTTGATTGTTTAGAATAGTGACTGAACCGTTTGCAATACATCCTATAGCATCTGTTACCGATACAGAATAGGTACCCGTAGATGTTGCCGAAATAATTTGGGTTGTGGCACCTGTATTCCAAAGGTAACTTGCTCCAGAGGTAGCCGTTAAATCAGTGCTTCCGCTACAAACGTTTAAAATACCCGAAATAAACGCCGACGGATTTTTTAGAATAAGTTTGACGGCAATAATTTTATAACATGTTGGATTTAGAGTAGCTCTGACAAAAAGGGTTTTACTTGAACTATCATAATTTGTAACATTTGCAATAGCATTAGAATCATTTGTAGCGTCCAAAAGGGATTCGTAATAACTAAAAGTCAAACCTGCTGTTGTAGATAATAATGCATTGGCATTTGTCAAATTATAAGTTTCCGTTCCATTGTGATTGACATCACATAATGTTAGACTTGCGGTTTGAATAGGTAAATCACAATTCGTACAATTTAAAAACCAAATATCCCAACCAGGATTAGCATCATCGTCTGTTTCTGAACTAAAAGAAGTTCCATTACAGTTGGTTTGAAGTAATCCATAATTTATAGTAGCACTTACATTGTAGGTCCCCGTTGTAATATCAGGTAAATTGGACGCTTGAATTTCAAAACAAAATCTTTTGGTAGCAAGGTCTAATGAAATAGGAGTGGTTGATGTATAAACAACAGTGTTAGTTGCATTATATACTTTTAATTCTACTGATGTAACAGTTGCAGAGACTCCACCAGAATTAGGTACTGTAAAACTACCACAAACCGACAAGGGCAAAGTAGGACAAATTTTATATAGAGGGTCAAGTTCAATACTTCCTTGTAAATTTTCATTGGAATGTAATAAACAAATATCATCTACATAAGCATAACCAAAATGCCCCCCAAGACCACATCTTGAGGCAATAAATTCAATAGTAAATTCTTCGTTATTTGGTATACTAGAAATATCAATAATTCCCGATTGCCAGTTGGGAGTATAAAGCACTATGCTTCCACCTTCAAGGCTTGGGGCTTGTGTGAAAATACAATTTTCAGGATCACCAATCAAGCAAAACTCACCAACAATAGTACCATTTTGATTTATTACCCTTGCTTTAAAATAAGGCTGTTCGTCTTGGTGATCACCGCCTGTAATACTTTGTAAAACCGCTTTGTAATTGAATTTTAATCGAGTTTCATTATCAGTTTTAATTCGTTTTGCTTGAACGGAACCTAAAGTTGATAAATAGGTATGTTTGTAGTTTATCTTTAATGTAAATTGATCAAAGGCATTCAAGTTTCCAATATATTCATCTAAATAATTAGATGGAACCGTAGAGGCCATTAAGTCAACATTACTTGGGTTATATTGCGTAATGTATAGATTAGGGTTGTCATCTACCGATTTGCATTGAATCGGATTTAAAGGATCTCCAATTGCAAATTGAAAATTTTTCAAGACATTAGCTCCCGATATGGTTTCAAACTCTTCAAAAGTTCCATTTGTACATAATGGAACTGGAGTTAGATTGAGCGTCGAAGGGTTATTATTCTTGTGAGCTTGAGTTAAGTATTTTTCTCGGTTTAAAAAATAAGCTTCACGGGCAATAGAATCGGTGATCAATTTACCGTTTTGGTCTTCAATTTTTATATGCTTTTTGTAAAAAGCTACTTTATTACTTGCAGTTTCCGTTTGTTTATCAATCTGAGAGTAGGCACTAATAAAAAATAGTGTGGCGAAGAATGCATAGACGCTTTTCATAAATTTGAATTTGGGGTGGGCAAATATAAATTTTTCTTTTTAACTTTTCTTTTTGCAATTATCAAAATGTTGAATTTTTCGTTCTTAATTTCTTATTTATCAAGATACATTTTTACATAAAGACAGTTTTCAAATATAATAAAAATATGTAAAATTTCATCAATTAGCTTAAAATTAATATTAAAAATATTGTTTTTAACCTAATATAGGTGTAATTGTGTAAAAATAAAGTAAAAAATGTAGAGTTAATGTAAGATTTAACCATTTTGAAATAAAAAAAAACTAAATTCTAATTTTCAACAGAAGCAATATTGCTAGAATTGAAATGAACTTTGAGTAATGAAAGTGCATAAATGAATGCAGGTGCAGCAATTCGCATTGCCGCATGGTTAATAGTTAGAAACCAAAAAAGTAGAAACGGAAACATAAATATATTTTGCTTGTTGTCAAAATATAAAAATAGAGGAGTGAAAATTAAAATTAACAACATTACAATTCCAAGGGAGCCATGTTCAGCCAATAATCTGGATACTTCATTATGAGAAGCCGCATTTACTTCGGTAGCTGCTTTTCTAATTTCCATAGATTTTCCAACCCCAACTCCAAGAATCGGGTTTTCAAAAAAAGTTTTTAATTCCTCACCGATTAACATTTCACGACCCGTTAACCGACTTTCTTTTACTCTACCTGAAGCATCTTGATTAGAATATCTTTTTTCGATCATCCCATTAGTTTCTAATGCACTATAGCCCCAGACCATAAAAGTAGCTAAAGTAGCAAATGCAATAAAGTAGATTAACTTGATTCTCGACTTTGTATTGGATAAAAAATAGACGTTTATTAATAATGCTACAAACATAATTATAGCCGTAAATACTCCACCTCGTGAAAAGGTTACAATAGCTCGAAACGCAATGATTACAGCCAGAATAAAATTAACCAAAAGCAGTAAACTATTTTTTGATTGCAAAACGACTCGCGATAAAAATATAAAAAGTCCTAATCCTAAAACGGTTGCTACCTGATTTGGACCAAAGCCTCCGGAGGTTTCAAAGTTAGAATCGGTTCCTGTAACTACATCTCTAACACTCGGATTAAACAAAATTAAATAAGTTGTTAGACTAATTATAGGCAATCCTATAGCTAACAAAATCGAATAAATGGAGTTGATATGGATTTTTCGTTGGTAAGTATATAACGAGGCAATTCCTAGGCAAACAGGGCCAGAAATGGTAAATGAAATTATTTTTCGATCTTCAGTTGAAGCATTTAATACAAATGTAGCAATGATTATACTCGGAATCAACAGTAGTAAATACAACCAGTAAGGCACCGCATTTTTTGAAAATCCACTATAAAACATTCCAATAAATATGAAAAGTATTACGCCGTATTTTGAGAATTCGTAGAGTAAAGCAGCATCTGTAGCCCTCAAAAAAACCTCAGCACCTACTATATATCCAGCTACAATTAGTACTTCATTGTTTTTATTTTGGTTTTTCACCACAAAATAAAATCCGTATATAAAGATTGTTATCAGATAAATTTTTGCAATAAATGGAAATACAAAGACGACTGCTGCCAATGTAACATGACTGGCTAGTAGAATTAAATATTTTGAAGTAGCATCTTGCATTTAAATTCCATTTATAATATTAATATACTTTTCTATAATTGCAGATTCAGTATAATTATTGTCAATTGTTGTTTTCAGATTTTCTCCCATTTGAATTCTAAAAAAACCATTGTTTATATATTTTATTATCGCATCATAAAACAAAGTTGCATTATCGCTCGGCACAATTATACCGTTATGATTGTTATTGATAATTGAAGGCAATTCTCCGACCGCAGTAACTATTATAGGTTTTCCTAACATGCCATATTCTAAAAAAGATACGGGCAAACCTTCTGATTTTGATGTGAGAATTGCTATTAATGATTGATTTAACAAGTGCTGTATATCATTTCTTGAACCATATAAAAAGACGTTATTTTCTAATTTCAATTCTATAATTTTCTTTTTTAATGCAGTTGAATAGTGGTCTTCAAAATCTTTTCCAATCAAATGAAATGTAAATGTTGGATGAGAATTTTTTAATAAGCTTGCTATTTTAAGTAAAAAAAAGTGATTTTTTTGAGGTCTTAAATTTGCAAGACATATAATACGTTTTTCAACTTCTCCTTTTAATGCTGTCAATTTTATTTTATTTCCATCTAAAACTGGAAAATTAGGTAGAAATATCACATTTTTAGAATATAAATTTTGCTCTGCCCATATTTTTAATGTTGTATTCACAACAATTATACAATTAAGAAAAGGGCTAATGAGTTTTAATATAAAAGTTGGACGTTTGGCTAAAAATTCACTATCACCATAATGATCATGCCAAATTAATTTGATTTTTGGATATATTAATTTTAATAAAAAAACTATAAAGATGGAAGTGCCATGCGCATGAACAATAGCAATCTTATTTTTTTTTACAAAATTACGTAATCGTAAAAGGGCTTTTATGTCAAAGGCACTTTTCTTTCTTAAAAACAAATAAGGCACATTCTTATACAATTGCTGTTGCAAAACACCTTCTTGCCGAGTTGCAATCAAAGCCGAAAAATCAATAGTTGAAGAGAGTGCATTGGCATAATTTACAGCCATTCTTTCGGCACCACCAGCATCTAATGAATCTATGATTTGAACTATTCTCATTGTAGCAACTGTTTTATTTCATTCTCAAATGCTTCAATTGTATAAGTTCTAGACCATTCGGAACTGTTTTTACTTTTGTAAAAATAATCAATTTCATTTTGTAATACAGCACTTATTTGAGTAACATCTTCATTAAGATTCATTGTCAATAAAACCCCTCTTTTTCCAAAATCAAGCATTGTAGGAATGCATGAAACAGCGGTTACAATTGGAACACAACCCCAAAACATACCTTCGGCAATCGCTTTTGGCCATCCTTCGCTTTCTGAAGGCAATACTACAAAATGACTGTTTTGATAGGCTTTTTTAACGGTATCGGCAGTTTGATTTCCTTTCAAAAATACATTATTTACTAAATTATAATTTTGAATAAATTTGGTTAAAGTTGCTCTTTGATTGCCTTCACCATATAAATCTAGAGTAACTTTATGTCCATTTTTCAGCAATTGTGCTACTAATTGTATGGCATACATTGGGTTTTTCCCCAAAACTAATGTGCCTACAAAAATAAATCGGATAGTTTCTTGAAGCGATTTTGGAATGATTTCTTTTTTTTCCTTTTCCTGATATGTTGCTGTGAAAAAAGATTTTATGTTTTTGGAATAATTACCCCATTCACCATAAACCAAAACTTGCATATTTCGGGTTAAAAAGGTATTGCTCAAAATACTTTTTTGCAATCTGTAGCTCCATGGTTGTTTCGATTTTGGATCCCAATTACCAGCATATTTGGCAGTTTTTCTTTTATTAGGAAATAATATTTGAATGAAACATCCCAAAACACCAATGTTTCCTGGACATCGCAAATGGATATGATCGGAATTTTTCATGGCATTGAATATTTGCCAGCTAATTTTTGGAATTTTCAAAATGGACTTAAAAAAAGCATTTATACTTAAAATATCAAAACTATCAATAGCAATAAATTTTATATTTTGACATTCATAATTACTGTCAATGGCTGTTTTATTTGTGTTTGATAATGGAGCAACAATTGTCATATTATCAACATATTTTGACCAAATATTCATTTCACGAACATAAGGCGAGTAGGCAAAAT